>NZ_JBHVYO010000015.1:0-197502 GCF_042880655.1 Streptomyces sp. NPDC058295 | reverse complement strand
GGGAGACCCTCGGGACCGCCGCCGTTCGCGCTACTCGGCCGCCGGGACCTGGGTGCGCAACAGCACCGGAAGGCGGGTCGTGCGGGGCTTCGCCGGGACCTCGGCGACGGCCTTCGGCAGGGCCTGCTCGACGCCGTGCACCACGGACAGATGGCGCTCCCCCCGGCCGAACGCCGTGTACACCCAGGGGCGTGAGAGCGCCTGCCCGGCGTCCCCGGGCAGGACCACGACCGCCGCCGGCCACCGGCTGCCCACGGCCTGGTGCGCGGTCAGCGCCCACCCGTGCCGTACGGCCTGCTCCACCCGTTCCCTCGGCACGACCACCGGGCCGTCGGCGCAGGACAGGTGCAGACCCTCCGCGTCGGCCGTCACCACCCGGCCGGGCACCGTACGGCCCGGCGCGGGCGAGTAGGCGATCCGGTCGCCGGGGTCGAAGCCGCCGAACCGGCCGGGTCCGGGATTGAGCCGTTCCTTGAGGGCGGCGTTCAGCGCGCGCGTGCCGGCCGCGCCGCCGTGCCCCGGGGTGATCGCCACCGTCTCCTCGGGGGTGATCCCGAAGGCCCGCGGCACCGAGTCGGCGACGAGCTGCACGGTCCGGTGCACGGCCTCGCCCGCCTCCCGCACCGGCACGATCACGATCTCCTTGCCGGGCGCGTCGACCTGGTTCAGCTCGCCGATGCCGACGCCGGAGACGAGTTCGCCGATCGGCCCCGGATCGGGCGTGCGCGAGGCGACCTGCGGGCACGCGCGCGCCGCGAGCAGATCGGCGAAGACCCGGCCCGGGCCGGCCGACCACAGCACCGCCGGATCACCGCTGAGCACCAGACGCGCCCCGTCCGGCAGCGACTCCACCAGCATCGCGGCGCTCTCCACGTCCAGTTGCGGAGCGTCGAGCAGGACCAGCAGGTCGAGGGCGAAGGCCCCGTCGGCGTCCCGCCCGGGGCCCTCGGTGCCGGCGAGCAGCCCGGGGACGGTCACCACGGCGCCGGCCTCCGCCCGCTCGCCGAGCAGAGCCGCGAACCGCTGCCGTCCGTCCGGCGTGTGGCAGGCGGCGACCGCGCGCAGGCCCAGGGTCCGGGCCGCGGTGAGCAGCGCCGCCGGTTCCGCCCGGGCGGCGTCGCCGCCGGTGTGCAGCACCAGACCGTGTCCGGCGACGGCGCGCAGCAGTTCGGCCGTGCTGCCGGACGCGTCGGCCGTCACCGGCTCCCACCGCGCGGAGGCCTCCTTGGCCAGGGAGTTGACCACCCGGGCCAGCGCGTCGGCGAGGCTCTCCTCGGCCAGCGCGTACCGCTCCAGGCCCACCAGGACACGGACCGGCCGGGACTCCTCGCCGTCTTCCCCGCTCTCTTCCCCGCTCTCGCCCTCGCCGTTCGTGCCGCTCGCGCTGTTCTCGGTGGTCCCCTCGGGCTGTCCGGACCGGGCCGCTTCCACGGAGTCCAGGGCGTCCTGGAAGACGAGGGCCTCGCCCTCGGCCAGCGCGCTCTGCACGGCCGCCTCGGCGTCCGGCACGCCCTGCCGGCCGAGGGCGGCCGTGAGCGTCGGCAACTCCAGGGCGGTGTGCCCGGCCAGGGCGGCCTGTTCCAGCAGCCAGACCGTCACCGCGCGACCGCGCCGTTCGTCGTCGGGGGCGCACTCCGGGCCCAGCAGCGCCCGCGCGAACCCGTCGGCCTGCTCGGGACGCACACCGGGGACGCGCAGCAGCTGCCACGGGTCCTCGCGCAGCAGATCCTCGGCGCCCTCGCCGAGCGCGGCGGCGGTCTGCGGTGCGAGTGTCTCGGGTGCGCCGCCGTCGGCGAGCACGCGCCGCACGCCCTCGACGGCCTCCGCAGCGGGTGCCGGTGCGGCGGCTGACGCCGGTACGGGGGGCGCCGGCTGGGGGCGACGGACCGGCTCCGGGGCGGGGCGGCGCGGGGCGGGCGCCGGCTCGGCGAACACGGTGGCCGGGGGCTTCGCCCCGCCCTCCACCGCACGCACCGCCGCCAGCAGATCGGCGGCCTTCCCGCTCAGCTTGGTCCCGCTGGCGATGGGCTCCGCCTTCTCGGCCCGGCGCCGCTCGATCCGCTCCCGTTCGAGCTTCTGCGCGGCGAGCTCGGCCTGCGCCTCGGAGAGCTGCGCGGCCGCTTCGGCTTCGGCGTCGGCCTTGCCCGCTTCCGTCCCTGCTGCTGCGTCTGTCTCTTCTTCCGTCTCCGCTGCCGGGTCGGCGTCCGTGGCGGGCGTCTCCTCGCCTTCGCCTTCGCTCTCGCCCTCCGCGTCGCGCGCGGCAGGGGTGTCGTCGTCGCTCGTCGAAGCGCTGTCGGCCGGCGCCGGTTCGGGCTGCGCCGTCGCGGTGTCGTCCGGGGTCCCGGGCTCCTCGGCGGCGTCCGGCGTCGCCGGTCCGGCGTTCTCGGTGCTCTCCGGGGGAACCGACTCCGTGCTCACAGCGTGCTCCAGTCGTGATCGGGATAGCGGTGCACGGGCGCCGACACGTCGTCGAGAGCCCGGCAGATCTCGTCAGGAAGACTAAGGGCCTCCACTGACAACGCGGCCGTGAGCTGCTGCGCGTTGCGCGCGCCGACGATCGGGGCGGCCACGCCGGGCCGGTCGCGGACCCAGGCCAGGGCGACCTGGAGCGGGGTCACCGCCAGCCCGTCCGCGGCGGTCGCGACGGCGTCCGTGATGCGGCTCGCGGTGTCGTCGAGATACGGCTCCACGAACAGCCCGAAGTGGTCCGAGGCGCCGCGCGAGTCGGGCGGCAGGGCGTCGCCCCGGTACTTGCCGGTGAGGACGCCGCGGCCCAGCGGAGAGGAGGGCAGCAGGCCGATGCCCAGGTCCAGGGCGGCCGGCAGCACCTCGCGCTCGACGCCGCGTTGCAGCAGCGAGTACTCCATCTGGGTCGCCGCGAGGCGGGTCCGGGTGCCCGGCGCGGAGAGCTGCCAGGTGGCCGCCTTGGCGAGCTGCCAGCCGCAGAAGTTGGAGACCCCCGCGTATCTGGCGCGGCCACTGGTGACAGCGATGTCGAGGGCCTGGAGGGTCTCCTCCAGCGGGGTGTGGGGGTCGAAGGCGTGCACCTGCCACAGGTCGACGTGATCCGTGCCCAGCCGGGCCAGCGAGGCGTCCAGGGCGGCGAGGAGGTGCCCCCGGGAGCCGTCGTAGCGGCGGTCCGGGTCGGGGACGCTGCCCGCCTTGGTCGAGATGATCAGGTCCCGGCGCGGCACCAGGCCCTCCATCAGCCGCCCGAGCAGGTATTCGGCGTCCCCGTCGCCGTATACGTCGGCCGTGTCGACGAGGGTCCCGCCCGCCTCCCAGAACGTCTTCATGACGTCCGCGGCGTCGTGCTCGTCGGTGTCGCGGCCCCAGGTCAGGGTGCCGAGCCCGATGCGGGACACACGCAGGCCGGTGCGGCCGAGATGCCTCTGCTCCATGGACGCCGAGATTACTGGCCAGAACTGGGCAGTGGGTTGCCTGTGGATAACCGAATTTCCGGGAGGGGGAGCAGAGTTCCGCAGGCCGGGACCCCGGCTCCGATCGGCGCGACCCTCGCCACACCGCCCTCCCAGGCCCCCGGCCCCCGCGCTAAGGTCTGCCCAACAGCGTCGTTACTGATCAGTAAGGGGATCGGCCATGCAGCTCGGGATCAACCTCGGCTACTGGGGTGCCGGAATGGACGGCGACAACCTCGCCGTCGCCCAGGAGGCCGACCGCCTCGGATACGCCGTCTGCTGGGCCGCCGAGGCCTACGGCTCCGACGCGGCCACCGTGCTCACCTGGGTGGCCGCGCAGACCGAGCGCATCGACGTCGGCTCGGCGATCTTCCAGATCCCGGCCCGTCAGCCGGCGATGACCGCGATGACCGCCGCCACCCTCGACTCGCTCTCCGGCGGCCGTTTCCGCCTCGGCCTCGGTGTCTCGGGACCGCAGGTCTCCGAGGGCTGGTACGGCGTCAAGTTCGACAAGCCGCTGTCCCGTACCCGGGAGTACGTGGAGATCGTCCGCAAGGCGATGACGCGGGAGCGGCTGTCGTTCGAGGGCGAGCACTGGACGCTGCCGCTGCCGGACGGGCCGGGCAAGCCGATCAAGCTGACCGTGCACCCGGAGCGCGAGCACATCCCGCTGTACATCGCCGCGATCGGCCCGAAGAACCTGGAGCAGACCGGCGAGATCGCCGACGGCGCCCTGCTCATCTTCCCGTCCGCCGAGCACCTCGAGGACACCGCGATCAAGCACCTGCGGGCCGGGCGCGAGAAGGCCGGCAAGACGCTGGAGGGCTTCGACGTCTGCCCGACGCTGCCGCTGGCCCTCGGCGACGACAAGGACGTCGAGCGGCTCGCCGACACCTTCCGTCCCTACACCGCGCTGTACGTCGGCGGCATGGGCAGCCGCAAGCAGAACTTCTACAACCAGCTCGCGCGCCGCATGGGCTACGAGGCCGCGGCCGACGAGATCCAGGACAAGTACCTGTCGGGTGACAAGCAGGGCGCCGCGGCCGCCGTACCGCACGAGCTGATCGACCGGACCACGCTGCTGGGTTCGGTGGAGCGGATCGCCGACCGGATGAAGGCCTACGCGGCGGCCGGCGTCACGACGCTCACCCTCGCCCCCGCGGGCTTCACCCTGGACGAGCGCCTCGCCTCGCTGCGGGCCGGCGCGGAGGCCATCGAGCTCGCCGGGCTGAGCTAGCCGGGACGGCAGTTCCAGGAGTTCCGGGAGTTTCAGCGGCCGTGGTGGGGGCTCGGGGGTCTTCCCCGCCACGGCCGTCACGCGGAACAACGCGCCACACGGCGCGTGGTTACGCTCCCGGGCCGACTCCTGGGGTACCTCTTTCGGCGGAGTCGTCGGCCACAGCTGTTGCACCGCCTCCCGTGCCGCATTTGACTCGTGCCTTGCGGAATGCTGCGGAATTCTGCGCAATGCGGAGAGGTGCCCCACGATGCTTTCGGCCAAGAGTCTGTTCCAGGAGATCATCGACAACGACGAGTCCTTCGCGCTCTTCTGTTCCATCGCCGCAGGCGGCGAGTCGCAGGGCGGCTGGGAGAACGCCCGGATCGCCGCGCTCGTCCCGCAGAGCGAACACCACCTCGCTCCCAAGATCGCCCGGCACGGCGCCGACGAGGACAAGCACGGGCGGATCTTCAACGCCCTGATGCGCAAGCGCGGGCTCGCCCCCGTGCCCGTCCCGCGCGACACCGACTACACGATGCTCCTGGAGCGCGCCGGCATCGGCCTCGCGCACGAGCGGCTCCGGGCCGACCATCCGCTGACCGTGCACGACATCGTCACCTACCTCGCCCACAGCCGGGTCACCGAACAGCGCGCCTCCGAGCAGATGGAACTGCTGCGCAAGCACTTCACCGACCACCCCGACCTCGGCCGCGCGGTGAAGATGATCTCGAACGACGAGGACAACCACCTCGCCTACTGCCACGAGGAGCTGCTGCGCCTCGCCCGCGCGGGGTACGGCCGCGCCATCCAGCGCACGCTCCGCGGGTGCGCGCTCGCCGAGATCCGGATCTACCGCGACGTCAGCCTGGCCGTCATGGCCCACATGGGAGACATCCTCGGCTGGCCGAGGGCCAGGTCGGCGCTCCTCGCGGCCGGCATCCACGCCGTGTACGCGTGGGAGCGGTTCGCGGGCTGGCGGCGGATGGTCTCCCTGGAGATGCCCGAGCGCCGCGACGCGCTCGGCGGTCCGGCGGTCCCGGCTCCCGAGTACGCCTGACCCCCGACCGCGCGGGCCGGCCCCGCAGCCGTCCCTAGAGCCATCCCCGATGCTTGAACAGCCGGTACAGCAGCACCTCCAGCCCGGCCATCAGCGCGATCACCGCCGGATACGACCACACCCACCGCAGCTCCGGCATGTGCTCGAAGTTCATGCCGTAGATGCCCGCGATCATCGTGGGGATCGCGGCCATCGCCGCCCACGCCGAGATCTTCCGCATGTCGTCGTTCTGCCGGACGCTCATCTGCGCCAGGTGCGCCGAGAGGATGTCCGTGACCAGCCGGTCCAGGCCCTCCACGGACTCGTTCACCCGCGTGAGATGGTCGCTGACATCGCGGAAGAAGGGCCGCGCCCGGTCGTCCACGAAGGGCACCCCCGGGCCCGCCACGCTGGTGCCCGCCAGCCGGGTCAGCGGCGGCCCCAGCGGGCCGGTCGCCCGGCGGAACTCCAGGATCTGCCGCTTGAACCGGTAGATGCGCGAAGCGGTGTGCCGAGAGCCGCCGCCGTCCGGCGAGAACACCTCCGCCTCCAGCTCCCCCAGGTCCGTCTGGAGTTCCGTCGCCACGTCCAGGTAGTGGTCCACCGTGGCGTCGGCGATCGCGTACACCACCGCCGTGGGGCCCTTGGCGAGCAGTTGCGGCTCGTGCTCGAGCCGGTGCCGTACGGCCGCCAGCGGGGCGCCCTCGCCGTGCCGGACGGTCACCGCGAAGCCGTCACCGAGGAAGACCATCACCTCGCCGGAGGAGACCGCGTCGCTCTCGGGCTCGTAGACGACCGGCTTGAACACCAGGAAGAGCGAGTCGTCGTAGATCTCCAGCTTGGGCCGCTGGTGGGCCTTCAGGGCGTCCTCGACGGCGAGCGGGTGCAGGCCGAACTCCCGCGTGACGTGGTCGAACTCCTTCTCCGTGGGCTCGTGCAGCCCGATCCACACGAAACCGCCCGCGGCCCGTGCCTCGGCCAGGGCGTCCGAGAAGTCCTCCGGGCCCTCCGTACGGTGCCCGTCGCGATAGACAGCGCAGTCGACGATCACTCGGCGCATTCTCCCTTCGGACGCTCACCGGCGCACCCTCGCGTGCGCCTACCCTGGGCCGCATGCCCACGTTGATCCTCGTCCGGCACGGCCGGTCCACCGCCAACACCTCCGGACTGCTCGCCGGCTGGACGCCCGGCGTCGCCCTCGACGAGCGGGGAGCCGCGCAGGCGGCCGCCCTGCCCGGGCGGCTCGACGCGCTGCCGATCGCCGAGGTCGTCGCCAGCCCCCTCCAGCGCTGCCAGGAGACGATCCGGCCGCTCCTCGACGCCCGCCCCGGGCTGCGCGCCCACACCGACGAGCGGATCGGGGAGTGCCACTACGGCGACTGGTCCGGACGCAAGCTCGCCGAGCTGATGGACGAGCCCCTGATGGAGGTCGTGCAGGCGCACCCCTCCGCCGCCGCGTTCCCGGGCGGCGAGTCCATGCGGGCCATGCAGACCCGCGCCGCCGAGGCGGTGCGGGAGTGGAACGCGCGCGTGGAGCGCGACCACGGCGCCGACGCCGTCTATCTGATGTGCTCGCACGGCGACATCATCAAGTCGCTCGTGGCGGACGCCCTCGGGCTTCATCTCGACCTCTTCCAGCGGATCTCTGTGGAACCGTGTTCCGTCACCGCGATCCGTTACACCCGGCTGCGCCCCTTTCTCGTGCGCCTCGGCGACACCGGCGACTTCGCGTCGCTGGCCCCGCACGAGGAGCCGCCGGCCGGGGACGCGACGGTCGGGGGTGGTGCGGGCGCACCGTGATCGTCGGCCGCAGTAGGGTGAAGCGGTCCGCAAACGCGCGCGTACCCGCAGGGACGTTCCCCCACGCGTTCCCCGGCCCACGATGACCCCCGATTCCCATGGAGACAGGACGTGTCCCGTCAGGTGTTCCTCTACGACCCCCCGGACCGCTTCGTGGCCGGTACGGTCGGACTGCCCGGGCGCCGTACCTTCTTCCTCCAGGCCACCGCCGGCTCCCGAGTGACCAGCGTGGCCCTGGAGAAGACCCAGGTCGCCGCGCTCGCCGAGCGCATGGACGAACTGCTGGACGAGGTCGTGCGCCGGACCGGCGGCAGCGCCCCCGTGCCCGCGATGTCGCCCGCCGAGAACACCGACACGGCCCCCCTCGACACACCGATCGAGGAGGAGTTCCGGGTCGGCACCATGGCCCTCGCCTGGGACGGCGAGGAACAGCGCATGATCGTCGAGGCGCAGGCCCTCGTGGAACTCGACGCGGACTCCGAGGAGGACCTCGCCGAGGCCGAGGAGAAGCTTCTCCAGGACGAGGAGAACGGGCCCCCGATGCTGCGGGTCCGGCTCACCGGCGCGCAGGCGAGGGCCTTCGCCAAGCGCGCCCTCGACGTCGTCAACGCGGGCCGGCCGCCGTGCCCGCTGTGCAGCCTGCCGCTCGATCCGGAAGGACACGTATGTCCGCGCCAGAACGGATACCGCCGGGGGGCGTGACGACCACCGACCCGGCCGCCGCCGAACTCCTCGCGCGCGGCGAGCTCACCGTCCGCGGGCGCATCCGCGACGCCTCCAACGCGGCCCTGTACTGCACCGTCGCGCACGAGGGCCGCGAGGCCGCCTGCGTCTACAAGCCAGTCGCCGGGGAGCGGCCGCTGTGGGACTTCCCCGACGGCACCCTCGCCCAGCGCGAGGTCGCCGCCTACGAGGTCTCCGAGGCGACCGGCTGGGGCCTCGTGCCGCCCACCGTGCTGCGCGAGGGGCCGTACGGCGAGGGCATGTGCCAGCTGTGGATCGAGACGGCCCCCGAGGCCGACCTGCTCGCCCTGGTGGACGGAGAGGAGCCCGAGCCGGGCTGGAGGGCGATCGGCTTCGCGGAGGTCGGCGAGGGCCGCACCGCGCTGCTCGTGCACGCCGACGACGAACGGCTGCGCCGGCTCGCGGTCCTCGACGCGGTGATCAACAACGCCGACCGCAAGGGCGGCCATCTGCTGCCCACCGCCGACGGCCGGCTGTACGGCATCGACCACGGGGTCACCTTCAACGCCGAGAACAAGCTGCGTACGCTCCTGTGGGGCTGGGCGGGGGAACCCCTGACCGGCGAGGCCGTCGACGTGCTCAAGGGCCTCAGAGGCGCCCTGGAGCCCGGCGGGCGGCTGGCGGTCACCCTGGCGGCGCTCATCACCCCGGCCGAGGTCGACGCCACACGCGCGCGTGCCGACGCGCTGCTGGAGGCCGGGAAGCACCCGGAACCGAGCGGTGACTGGCCAGCCATCCCCTGGCCCCCGGTCTGACCGCCCCCGCCACGCCGGCAGGCATGCCGGACGGAATCACACAAGAGGGCCTTCCCGGCCATCTGGCCTGCTCCGGTTCGTATACGCAACTTCCGTCCGGTTAGGCTCATGACATGCATGCCTGGCCCGCTTCCGAGGTCCCCGCCCTGCCTGGTCAGGGCCGCGACCTGAGGATCCACGACACCGCGACCGGCGGCTTGGTCTCCCTCGACCCCGGTCCCGTCGCCCGTATCTACGTCTGCGGCATCACGCCGTACGACGCGACCCACATCGGTCACGCGGCGACCTACAACGCGTTCGACCTCGTTCAGCGCGTGTGGCTCGACACCAAGCGGCAGGTTCACTACGTCCAGAACGTCACCGACGTCGACGACCCGCTCCTGGAGCGGGCCGAACGCGACGGCGTCGACTGGGTCGCCCTCGCCGAGAAGGAGACGGCGCTCTTCCGCGAGGACATGACGGCCCTGCGGATGCTGCCGCCGCGGCACTACATAGGCGCCGTCGAGGCGATACCCGGCATCGTCCCGCTCGTCGAGCGGCTGCGGGACGCCGGTGCCGCCTACGAGCTCGAAGGCGACGTCTACTTCTCCGTCGAGTCCGACCCCCACTTCGGCCGGGTCTCCGGCCTGGACGCGGCCGCCATGCGGCTGCTCTCCGCCGAGCGCGGGGGCGACCCCGACCGCCCCGGCAAGAAGAACCCGCTCGACCCGATGCTCTGGATGGCGGCCCGTGACGGCGAGCCCAGCTGGGACGGCGGCTCGCTCGGCCGCGGCCGGCCGGGCTGGCACATCGAGTGCGTGGCCATCGCCCTGGACCACCTCGGGATGGGCTTCGACGTGCAGGGCGGCGGCTCCGACCTCGCCTTCCCGCACCACGAGATGGGCGCCTCCCACGCCCAGGCGCTGACCGGCGAGTTCCCCATGGCCCAGGCGTACGTCCACGCCGGCATGGTCGCCCTGGACGGCGAGAAGATGTCCAAGTCCCGGGGCAACCTCGTCTTCGTCTCGAAGCTGCGCCAGGACGGCGTCGACCCCGCCGCCATCCGCCTCACCCTCCTCGCCCACCACTACCGGGCCGACTGGGAGTGGACCGACCAGGTGCTCGTCGACGCCGAGGCCCGGCTCGGGCGCTGGCGTGCCGCCGTCTCCCGGCCCGACGGGCCGCCCGCCGAGGCGCTCGTCGAGGAGATCCGCGAGGCGCTCGGCAACGACCTCGACGCCCCGGCCGCGCTCGCCGCCGTCGACCGCTGGGCGGCGCTCCAGCAGGAGCACGGCGGTACGGACATCGGCGCCCCCGGTGTCGTCTCGCGGGCCGTGGACGCGCTGCTGGGCGTGGCGCTGTAGCCGAAGGCGCCCGTACACCGGGTACGACGAGGGGCGGTGCGCCGCTGCGCACCGCCCCTCTCGGTCCTCTGTCCTGCCCGTCGGCCTAGTCCTCCGAGGAATCGCTGTCGTCGGAGGCGTCGCCGCTCGGCTTCGGCGGCTTCGGGGGCCGGGTCCGCTCCCCGGGGTCCGGCGGGCCGCCGCCGTCCCGGCGCCGCAGATAGCGCTCGAACTCGCGGGCGATCGCCTCGCCCGACGCCTCCGGCAGCTCCGCGGTGTCCCGCGCCTCCTCCAGCGTCTGCACGTACTCGGCGACCTCGGTGTCCTCGGCGGCCAGCTGGTCCACGCCCACCTGCCAGGCACGCGCGTCCTCGGGCAGCTCGCCCAGCGGGATGCGCACGTCGATCAGGTCCTCCAGGCGGTTGAGGAGGGCCAGCGTCGCCTTCGGGTTCGGCGGCTGCGAGACGTAGTGCGGCACGGCCGCCCAGAGGCTCACCGCCGGCACCCCCGCGTGCGCGCACGCCTCCTGGAGGACGCCGACGATGCCCGTGGGGCCCTCGTACTTGGTCTCCTCCAGGTCCATCCGCTGCGCCAGGTCCGCGTCGGACGTGGTCCCGCTGATCGGCACCGGACGCGTGTGCGGGGTGTCACCGAGCAGGGCGCCCAGGATGACCACCAGCTCCACGCCCAACTCGTGCGCGAAGCCCAGCAGCTCGTTGCAGAACGAGCGCCAGCGCATGGACGGTTCGATGCCGCGGACGAGCACCAGGTCGCGTGGCTTGTCGCCGCCGACGCGGACGACCGACAACCTTGTCGTCGGCCACGTGATCTTGCGCACGCCGGCGTCCATCCACACCGTGGGGCGGTTCACCTGGAAGTCGTAGTAGTCCTCGGCGTCCAGCGCCGCGAACACCTCGCCCTTCCACTCCCGCTCCAGGTGCCCGACCGCGGTGGAGGCGGCGTCGCCGGCATCGTTCCAGCCCTCGAACGCGGCCACCATGACCGGGTCGATCAGCTCGGGAACCCCCTCGAGCTCGATCACCCAGCGCCTCCTTCCGACGTGCCCTCGCTTGACCACCCAACCTTACGGCGTTCCGCGGGAGCGCTCGCAGCCCCCTTGCACGGGGGAGTGAACGGATCACTGCCCCGTTCGCCACCCCCGAACACCCCGTGCCGGACCCGACTCACGGCGTCGACGCACAGGCGGCGCACAGAGTGGGCGCACGCCGCGGACTCAGAGCGTCGAGCGCAGCCACTGCTCCACGCTCGCGATGTGCACCGTCGCCCACGACCGCGCCGCCTCCGCGTCCCGGTCGCGCAGCGCTGCCAGGATCGCCCGGTGCTCGCGCAGCGTGCCGGCGACCGCGTCCTCCTGGGTCAGCCCGCGCCAGATCCGGGCCCGGGTGGTGGGCCCGGACAGTCCGTCGAGCAGCGAGCACAGCACCGAGTTGCCGGCGCTCTGCACGATGCCCCGGTGGAACTCCAGGTCGCCGGCCACCAGTTCCTCCACCGAGGGCTCGGCCCCGAGCTTGTCCAACTGGGCGTCGAGGGCGTCCAGTTGCTGCTCGCTGATCCGCAGAGCGGCCATCGCGGTGGCGGCCGGCTCCAGGATGCGGCGCACGGCCAGGAACTCCAGGACCGTGTCGTCGCGGTGGAAGTCGACGACGAAACTCAGCGCCTCGAGGAGCAGTTGCGGATCGAGACTGGTGACGTAGGTGCCGTCGCCCTGTCGCACGTCCAGGATCCGGATCAGCGACAGGGCGCGCACCGCCTCGCGCAGGGAGTTGCGGGACAGACCCAGATCGGCGGCGAGTTCGCTCTCCTTGGGCAGCCGGTCCCCGGGGCGCAGCGCACCCGAGACGATCATGCCCTTGATCTTCTCGATCGCCTCGTCGGTGACTGCCATGCCGGCCTCCCTGTCGTTCATCGCCCAGACGTCGGATCCAGGTACCGGATCCAGACATCGGATGTCTCAGCGCCATTATGGGGGCAGATCAGAGCAGTGCCTCCAGGTCTGCGATCACCGCCCGCTCGTCGACCGTGGTCAGCCCACGATCACGCATCAGCACCCGCCCGTCGACGACCGTGTCCCGCACGTCCGACGGGTGCGCCGCGTACGCCAGCGTCGACCACGGGTCGTGGCGCGGCCGCAGATGCGGTGCGGCCAGGTCGAGGACGATCAGGTCGGCCCGCTTGCCCGCCTCCAGCGAGCCGAGCTGCTCGCCGAGCCCGAGCGCCCGCGCGCCCTCGATCGTCGCCATCCGTACGGCCTGCTCGGCGCCGACCGCCGTCGGATCGCCGGACGCCTTGTGCACCAGCGCCGCCTGCCGCACGGCCCCCAGCACGTCCAGCGAGTTGGAGCTGACGGCGCCGTCCGTGCCCAGCCCCACCGTCACGCCCGCGTTCAGCAGCCGCGGCACGGGCGCGATGCCACAGCCCAGCTTCAGGTTCGACACCGGACAGTGGGCGACGGCCGTGCCCGTGCGGGCCAGCGCCGCGATCTCGAGCGCGGTCAGGTCGACGGCGTGCGCGAGCAGCACGTCGGGGCCGAGCAGCCCGAGGGAGTCCAGCAGTTCCACCGGCCGCTTCCCGTGCTGCACCTCGACCGTGGCGACCTCGGTGGCGTTCTCGGCGGCGTGGATGTGCACCAGCGCCCCGAACTCCCGGGCCAGCGCGAAGACTTCGGTGAGCTGCCCGGGGGAGAGGGTGTACGCCGAGTGCGCGAAGACGACCGGCCGGTGGCCCGGCCGGGCCGGACCACGGGCCACCAGGTCCCGCCGCGCCCACCCGAGCCGGTCCTCGTACGCGATACCGTCCGGCGGCCCGGGGACGTCCATGAAGGTGGGCCCGGTGTGCAGCCGCCAGCCCGCCTCACGGGCCGCCCGCTCGGCCGCCTCGTGGAACCAGTACATGTCCAGCGCCGAGGTCACCCCGGCCCGCAGGCTCTCCGCGACCGCCAGCCGCACCGCCGCCGCCACGTTCTCCGGCGCCAGCAGTTCCGCCTCCCACTTCAGCACCCGCTCCAGGAAACCCTGGAGGGTGACGTCGTCGGCGCGGCCGCGCAGCAGGGTCATCGCGAGGTGGGTGTGCGTGTTGATCAGGCCGGGGAGAACGAGACAGCCGGCGGCGTCGATCTCCTCGGCCGCGGTGTAGCGCCCGCGCAGCTCGTGGGCCGGTCCCACGGCGAGAACGCCGCCTTCGTGGACCGCGACCGCCCCGTCCCGGACGACGGTTCCGGCGTCGTCCACCGTCAGGACGTCGCCGCCGTGCACCAGCAGGTCGATGCTCACGCCTGCTCACCTTCCGCTTCCGCCTCCGCGAGCAGCCGCAGCGCCTCCAGGGAGACCACCGCTCCCCGTTCGACGCCGGCCGCGACGACCTCCCGGTGCGGGTCGTAGCCGCCGGTCGCCTGCTCATCGACCAGCTCGTCGGCGTTGGCACCGTCGATCACCAGCACACCGCCCGCGACCAGGCCGCGCAGCGAGGCCGTGACCAGCAGCGCGGACAGCTCCATCTCGATGGCGGCCAGTCCGGCGCCGTCGTAGGAGAAGAGCGGGAGCAGGCCCGGCTGGAAGGCCGCCCGGGTCCACACGACGCCCCGGTGGTGCGGGGCGCCGGCCTCACGGGCCGCGCGCCGGAGGGCGAGGACCGCCTCGGGCGCGGACACCGCCGGGTACTCCGGGGGCAGCAGCTGATGGGTGACGCCGTCGTCGCGCACGGCCGCCTCCGCGATGACCAGGTCGCCGTCCCCGATGCCGGGCTTCATCGCGCCCGCCGTACCGAACCGCAGGAAGGTGCGCACGCCCGCGTCCGCCAGCTCCTGGAACAGCAGGATCGCGCCGGGCGCGCCCACGCCGTGCGAGGCGACGACGACCGGCAGGCCCTTCCAGCTTCCGCTGAACACCCGGTACTCGCGGTGGTACGAGACCTCCTCGGCGCCGTCGAGGAGCGCGGCGACGGCCGCGGCGCGGGCCGGGTCGCCGACGACCACGGCGTGCGCCGGGAGCCCGGCGCGCGGAATACGGGTGACGGGCAGCAGGTCCTGCGTCATTGGACGGCTCCGGTGGTACGGGGGCGGCGACGGCGGCGGGCCGTCGTGAGGAACAGGGCGCCGAGCGTGACGACGTAGGGCGCGGCGTCGGTCGCCTGCTGCGGGAGGCCGAGACCCTGGAGGCGGAACCCGGCCGCTTCGGCGAGCCCGAACAGCAGCGCGGCGAGCAGGACGCCCAGGGGCGCGGCGCGGCCCAGCATGACGGCCACGACAGCGATCCAACCACGGCCCGCCGTCATGTTCTCCGTGAACAACGTGACGTTGCCGAGGGCGAGCTGGGCGCCCGCGAGTCCGCAGAGCACTCCCGACAGCAGGATCGCGCCGTACTGGTACTTCGCCGGGCTCACCCCGAGGGTGGCCGCCGCGTCGGGCGCCTCGCCGACCCCGCGCAGCCGCAGCCCCCACACATGGCGCGACAGCAGCAGGGCGGCGACCGCGACCGCCGCCCAGGACAGGTACGCGAGCGGGGTGAACCCACCGATCAGCGGCAGTCCGGCGAGGGAGGGATCGTCGAAGGTGCCCTGCACGCCGAAGACGGTGCGCAGCAGGAAGCTGGTCAGGCCGACGGCCAGGAGGTTCATGGCGATGCCGAGGACCACCGCGTCCCCGCGCAGGGTGACCGCGCCCACCGCCAGGATCAGCGAGTACGCGGCCGCAGCGAGCGCCGCCGCCAGGACGCCGAGCCAGGGGCTGCCGGTGAACCAACTGGTCGCCACGGAGGTGAAGCAGCCCATCAGCATCATGCCCTCGAGGCCGATGTTGAAGACCCCGGCGCGTTCGCACAGGGCACCGCCGAGGGCCGCCAGCAGGATCGGGGTGAGCGCGCGCAGCGCCGACATGAGGAGATCGGAGTCGAGGAACATCACACCGCCTCGCTTTCCCGGGTGCGACGGCCGAACAGGCGGCTGGGGAAGCGCAGCCGGGCCGCGAGGAACACGATCACGATCGCCTGGAGCACCTGGGTCAGTTCGCGCGGCACCTCGGTGGTGCGCTCCATCGCCAGTCCGCCGACCTGGAGGACGGCGAAGAAGAACGCGGCGACCACCGTGCCCAGCGGAGCCGCGGCGGCGAGCAGGGCCGCGGTGAGGCCGGTCCAGGTGTAGCCGGGGGCGGTGAGCGAGCCGTCCACGAAGCGGTAGGGGAAGCTCAGCACCCCGATGGCGCCCACGAGCCCGGCGAGGCCGCCGGAGAGCGCCATCAACTTCAGCGTCAGGCCTCGGCGTTCGACGCCCGCGTACGCGGCGAAGCGGGGGTTGAGGCCCGTCATGCGGATCTCGTAGCCGACGGCGGTGCGCCGGTCGGTGAACCAGTACGCGGCGGCGGCGAGCGCGACGAGGACGAGCCCGAGGGTGACCGTGGACTCGCCGAACGCGGGCAGTGCCACCCCGTCCGGCAGCGCACGGGTCTGGGGCAGGCTGGAGCCCGGCTCCTTGAGCGGGTAGCGCGCCAGGTAGGAGGCGAGCGACACCGCCGGATAGCTGAGCAGCAGGCTGCTGACCAGCAGCGGGACCCCGAGGTGGTTCTCGCACAGGGCGGCCAGGACGGCGTACCCGGCACCCGCCGCCATCCCGGCGAGCAGAGCCAGCGCCACGGTGAGGGGCGCGGGGAGCGGCGAGTAGAGACCGGTGACGGCGGCCGTGATCCCGCCGAGCACCATCTGTCCGTCGCCGCCGAGGTTGATCAGCCCGGCCCGCAGCGGGATCGCCAGCGCGAGCGCCAGACCGAGCACGCTGGTGGCGGTGGTCAGGGTCGAGCCGATGCCGTCGGCGCCGAGCGCGCCGGTCACCACGGCCCGGTACGCGGTGACCGGGTCCGCGCCGGTGCCGAGCAGGAACAGCGCGCCGATGACGAGGCCCGCGAGGACGGAGAAGGTGAGGGGGGAGCGCAGGGCTCCGGATATGCGTGTCATGTCTGTGGGCTCATGTCGGTGGGCTCATGTCCGTGAGTGGCCTCCACGGGGGCGCCCGCCATCGCGAGTCCCAGCGTCCGCTCGTCCGCCTCTTCCTTGGCGTACGAGGCCGCGACCCGGCCCTCGTACATGACGAGCACCCGGTCCGCGAGGCCGCGGATCTCGCTCAGCTCGGCCGAGACGAGGAGGACGGCGTGACCGGCGTCGCGGTAGGCGATCAGCTGGTCGTGGATGTTCTGGATGGCGCCGATGTCGACGCCCCGGGTCGGCTGCTCGACCAGCAACAGCGGTGCTTCGTGGGCGAGTTCGCGGCCGATGAGCAGCTTCTGCAGATTGCCGCCGGACAGCGCGGAGGCCGGGACCTCGGTGGTCGCCGCCTTGATGCCGAAGCGCTCGACTAGCCGCCGGGCGTGCGCGCGGACGGCCGCCGGCGGCAGCAGGCCGCGGGCGGAGAGGGTGGTGCGGTGGTGTCCCATGGCCAGGTTGTCCGCGACCGAGGCGGCGGGGGCCGTACCGACCGCGTGCCGGTCCTCGGGGACGTAGGCGAGCCCTTTCAGGCGCCGTTCGGTGGCCGAGGCGTGGGTGATGTCGTCGCCCTGGAGCGTGACCTGTCCGGCGGCGACGGGCCGCAGCCCGGCCAGCGCCTCGACCAGCTCGCTCTGGCCGTTCCCGGCGACGCCCGCGATACCGACGATCTCACCGGCATGGACGGTGAGGTCCACATCGTGGACGGCATCCGTGCCGAACCCGGTGACCCGCAGGACAGCTTCACCGGGCGTTCCCGGAGCGTGGACGCGGTCCAGTTCCACCGCGCGGCCGGTCATCGCGGCGGCGATCTCGTCGGCCGTCGTGTCGGAGGTGACCAGCCGGGCGGCGACCCGGCCGTCCCGCAGGACGGTCACCCGGTCGCTCCCCTCCAGCACCTCGCGCAGCTTGTGGGTGACCAGGACGACCGTACGGCCCTGCGCGGTCAGCGACTTGAGCACGCCGAACAGGGTGTCCGCCTCGGCCGGGGTGAGCACGGCCGTCGGCTCGTCGAGGATGAGCGTACGGGCGCCGCGGTGCAGCAGTTTGAGGATCTCCACGCGCTGCCGCAGCCCGACCGGCAGGTCGCCGACCCGGGCGTCGGGGTCGACGGCCAGCCCGTGCTCCTCGGCGAGCGCGCGCACCCGGCGGCGGGCCGCGGCCCGGTCCACCAGGCCGAAGCGGCGCGGTTCGGCCGCGTAGACGACGTTCTCGGCGACCGTCAGCGAGTCGAACAACTTGAAGCTCTGGTGGACCATGCCGAGGCCGGCGGCCATGGCGTCGGAGGGGCTGGTGAAGCGCACCTCCCCCCCGTCGATCCGGATCGATCCGGCGTCGGCGCGCTCCATGCCGTACAGGACCGACATCAGCGTGGACTTGCCCGCGCCGTTCTCGCCCATCAAGGCGTGGATCTCACCGTGCCGGACGCTGAGGTCGACGGCGTCGTTGGCGAGCGTGCCGGGGAACCGCTTGGTGATTCCCCGGAGCTCGACGGCGAAGTTCTCAGGAGGCGGCGGGGTCATCGACCTTCAGCTCTCCGGAGACGATCTGGTCGCGCAGCGCCTCGACCTTCGTCAGGACGTCCTTGTGGTCGGCGATCACGCACTTCGAGGTGTCCACGCCGTCCTCCAGGCCGGTCAGGCTGATGCCGCCCTCCTTGAGGCCGTACGAGACGGTCGTGCCGGTCGTGCCGCCGAGGACCGACTCGACGCCCTTCTCGACGGCGATGTCCGTGCGCTTGATCACGTTGTCCACGACCGTGCCGGGCGCCGAGGCGCACTGGTTGACGTCGACGCCGTACGCGAACGCGCCCTTGGCCTTCGCGGCCTCGAAGACGCCGTAGTTGCCTGCCGCCGCGGCCGCCATGATCTGGTCGTAGCCCTTGGCCAGCAGGGTGTTCGCCTGCTCCTTGGCGCGGGCCGAGTCGTCGAAGGGAGACTGGCCGCCGACGAAGCGGGTCGACGTCTGCGTCTTGGCGGCGACCTTCTTGGCGCCGGCCGCGAACGGGTCGCTGTAGCGGCGGAACTGGGGAGTGTCGAGCACGTCGACCGCGCCGACCTTGCCGGACTTGCTCAGCAGGCCCGCCTCGGCGCCGGCGAGGTACACGCCCTCGTGCTCACGGAAGACCGCGCAACTGACGTTCTTGAAGGTCTTGGTGGTGCACGCGTCGATGATCAGGAACTGCTGGCCCGGGTTCTTCTCGGCCTGCTGGGCGACGAGGTCGGCGAACTCGAAGCCGACCAGGACGATGACGTCCGGCTTGGCGTCCACCGCGGCCTGCACGTTCTGCTGCTGGGAGGCGGTGTCGGTGGACTCGTAGACCTTCTGGGTCCCGTCGTGCTGCTCGGCCGCGCTCTTGATGCCGGTCACCGCGAGCTTGAGGAACTCGTTCTGGCCGACGGCGTCGGGGGTGACGAGGGTGAAGGACCTGCCGCTGCCGCCGCTCGCACCCGTGGCGGAGTCGTCCTTCTTCGCGGCGGCGTTGCAGGCGGTGGCGAGGAGCACGGTGCCGGTCGCGAGGGCGGCGAGCTGCACGGAACGGCGGTGTCTGCGGGGCATCGGGGAACCTTCCGGATATGCCGAGAGGCGCATCACGATGCTGGGGTGCGCGCGTACGGCGGGGTGAGGTGAGCGACGGTGCTCGGTGCGGCAGAGACCGCGGGGGAGGGCCGAGGGGACGGACTCAGCCGCGACAGCCGTCGCCGGCGCAGCGGCCGAAGTCGAGGAAGCGGCGCCTGGTGAGCAGCGGCATGCGTTCCCCCTTCGTCTCGTTCTGCGGGATGCTGATATCGCCCTGCGGATGCAGGTGCTGGACTCTAACACTCGTTTCCGGACACCCGGCGAGGTGTCTCGAACTGTGGTTCGCTCACCGTCCATCGAGGGTTCTGCCTGGTCATGTACGGTGTCAAACACCATTGGAACATCAGGAGCGTCCCGATATGTCCCAGGAACTGCGCGCCGTCGAGTGGACCGGAACCGGCCTCGCGTTGATCGACCAGACCGCTCTCCCGCACCGCACGGTGACGGTCGATGTCCACGATGTGGACACCCTGGTCGACGCGATCCAGCGGCTGGTGGTCCGCGGTGCCCCCGCGATCGGCGCGGCGGGTGCCTACGGCGTCGCGATCGCGCTGATGGAGGGTGAGCGTGAGGGCTGGACGGCCGACGAGATACGCAAGGCCGTCGCCCGCGTCCGCGAGGCCCGCCCGACCGCCGTGAACCTCATGGTGTGCGTGGACCGGGTCATGACCCGCTTCGACGAGGGGCTCGACGCGGTCCTGGCCGAGGCGGCCGCGGTGCAGCACGAGGACGTCGAGGCGAACCGTGCGATGGGCGCGTTCGGCGCGGACTGGCTGCTGGAGCGGGTCGGTACGGACCGCCCGCTGCGGATCCTGACGCACTGCAACACCGGCGCGCTGGCCACCGCCGGCTGGGGCACCGCCCTCGGTGTCATCCGCGAACTGCACGCGCGTGGACACCTCGAGGTCGTCTACGCCGACGAGACCCGCCCGCTGCTCCAGGGGTCGCGCCTGACCGCCTGGGAGCTGGTCCAGGAGGGCATCCCGCACTTCGTCCAGGCCGACGGGGCCGCCGCCGGCACCATCCTGCGCGGCGAGGTCGACGCGGCGATCGTGGGCGCCGACCGCATCGCGGCCAACGGCGACACCGCCAACAAGGTCGGCACCGTGGGGGTCGCCCTCGCCTGCGCCGACGCGGGCATCCCGTTCCTGGTGGCGGCGCCCACCACGACGGTCGATCTCTCGACGCCGGACGGCGCCGCCATCCACATCGAACTCCGCGGCGAGGACGAGGTGCTGGAGTGGGCCGGGGTGCGGACGGCGCCCGCCGAGTCGCGCGGCCACAACCCGGCGTTCGACGTCACGCCGGGCCGGCTGGTGACGGGCCTGGTGACCGAGCGGGGCGTACTGGAGGTGTCCACGGGGGAGTTGCCCGGGGACCGGCTGCGCTGAGCTGCGCTGAGCTGAGTCCATCGGCCGCGCCTGGACATACCGAAGGCCACGGTCGAGGGACCGTGGCCTTCGGTATGTCCTGCGTCCTGCGTGTCTTCGGGTCTCGCGGGTCTTGCGCGGTCAGCGCCGCGTCAGCTCCAGCTCCAGGAGCCATTCGACGACTTCGGTGTGGTGACGGGCCTGGCGCGGGGTGTCGCCCCACACGTACAGGCCGTGCCCGGCCACGACCACCGCGGGCATCCGGGGTTCGCGGGCCGCCTCCAGCCGGTCGCCGAGTACCTTCATGTCCTGGCTGTTGGCGATGACCGGCAGCGTCACCTCGACGTCGTGCGCGGGCTGGCCGACGCCCTTGAGCATCTCCACGTCCTTGAAGGCGATCCCGCCCGGGTGCCGGTGGCCGAGCGCCACGGAGGCCACCGTGTGCACGTGGACGACGGCGCCCGCACCGGTCAGCGCGGCCACGCGCGCGTGCAGTTCGGCCTCCGCGGACGGCTTGCCCTCGTGCACGGCGGCGCCGTTCTCGTCCACCAGCACCACGTCCGCGGGGGTCAGTTCACCCTTGTCGCGACCGCTCGCGGTGACCGCGAGCCGCAGCGGGTCGCGGGCGAGCACCACCGACAGGTTGCCCGAGGTGCCGCGCATCCAGCCGAAGGAGGCGAAGCGGGCGGACTCGGCGGCGAGGACCGCCCCCGCCTCCTCCAGGTCCGGTGCGGTGAGGTCGGCGGTCATGAAGTGCTCCTGGAGTTGCTTACGGTGATCTCGTCGAACGTCCCCGCCTGCGCGTGGCCGCCGACGCCCTGCTCGAAATACGGCTCCCCCGGCCGCCGGACGCCGACCGCGTGCCAGCCGGCCTCGCGGGCCGCGTCCAGCTCGCCGGGCCGGTCGGAGAGGAACAGCAGCCGGTCGGCCGCCAATGCGGTCGACCCGGCGATACGGCGGTACGAATCCGGCTCCTGCTTGGGGCCGGCGTTCTCGGTGTCGTACAGCCCGGAGAGGAGCGAGGTGAGGTCGCCCGCCGGGCTGTTGGCGAACCACGCCCGCTGGGCGGACACCGCACCCGACGAGTAGACGTACAGCCGCAGCCCCGCCGCGTGCCAGGCGCGCAGCCGCGGTACGACGTCGTCGTAGAAGTGCGAGACGAGGTCGCCGCGCGCGAAGCCCTCGGACCAGATGACGCCCTGAAGGCTCTTCAGCGGGGTCGCCTTGCGGTCCTCGTCGAGCCAGGCGTTCAGTGTCTTCTCGATCGTGGCCGCGTCGGCGTCCGGCTCGCCCGTCAGCTCCCGTACCTGCGCGATCGCGTGTGCCACCACGGGCTCCTCGGCCCGCTCGGTGAGCAGCTCGGCGAAGCGGGCGCGGGAGTACGGGTACAGCACGTCCACCACGAAGCCCGTGGCGCTCGTGGTGCCCTCGATGTCGAGCACCACGGCGTCCACGTCGTACGTCGGGCCCGGCACGCTCACGCGGCGGCCCGGTCGGCCTCGTAGCCGGCCGCGATCGTGTCGTAGTCCGGGAAGCGGCCGGCGATGGTGGAGCCGGTGAAGCTGCCGATCCAGCCGTCCTCCTCGTGGAAGAAGCGGATCGCGGTGAAGGAGGGCTTCGTGCCCATGTCGAACCAGTGGGTGGTGCCGCGCGGCACGCCCAGCAGGTCGCCCTTCTCGCAGAAGACCGCGTGCACCTCGCCGTTCACGTGCAGGTAGAAGATGCCAGAGCCGGAGACGAAGAAGCGGACCTCGTCATCGTCGTCGTGGGTGTGCTCCTGGAGGAACTTCTCGCGGGCCGCCTTCGCCTTCGCCGGGAACTCCGGGTCGTCGCTCGGGTGCAGACCGAGGACGTCGACGGTGGTGAAGCCCTCCTGCGCGTTCAGCTTCTCGATCTCCGGGCCGTACGCCGCGAACACCGTCTCGCTGTCGGCGTCGAACGGCACGTCCGCGCGGACCGGCCACTGTTCGTAGCGCACGCCCAGCGGCGCGAGGGCGGCGGCGATCTCGACGGGGTCGGAGGTGCGGCGGACCAGGGTCTCCGGGCCGGACTCGGACCAGGTCGTCAGCAGCGTCATGGAAGCAACTCCAGGCTTCTGGAAGGGGTGTCCGGATACCGAGACGGATCGGACGGGGAGGTGAACGGGAGAGGCAGGCGGCGGGGACGGTCACTCAGCCGCGACACGGCGCGCCGGGACAGCGCCGCATGCAGGGCATGCGCAGCGCGTTCGCGCGATATCTGGTCATCGGGGCCTCACCGTGCCGGGTCGGATGCCGGTTCCGTGATGGTAACTCCCGGCGGCGCGTGCCCCGCCTGTGACGTAATCGTTGTCTCGGATATTGAGATGCGGTGTCCATTCCTTTGACGGGTGGCTGAAATCGTTCTCATGATCTGCATATGAAGACGCTGCTGCTCGTGCGGCGGCTGTACGTGGACTTGCTCCGGTCGACCACGGCCAGCTGTCGCTGACCCCTCCCGGAGCTCCGACGCGCCCCCGTTCCCGGGGCGCTCCCCGCCTCGCGCGGTGGCTCGTTCCCGTCCTTCGCTCCGGGCTCACGCACCCCTGCTTCGCCTCCCCTCCGCCTCACCCCTCTGCGTCACCTTGCACCTGGAGCCCCTCATGTCCCGTGTCCGTCTGCCTCTCGCCGCGCTCTCGCTGGCCTCCGTCTCCGCCCTGGTCCTCTCCGGCTGCGCGCAGTCCACGGACGCCTCGAAGGACACCGGCAACGCCGCCGCCTCGGCCTCCGCCGCCACCGGCAAGAAGCCCGCCCCCTTCAGCGCGGGCGCGGTCAAGGTGGCCCTGGTCCGGCAGAGCGGCGCCGGCGACTACTTCGAGCAGTGGGGCAACGGCGCGAAGGCCCAGGCCAAGGCGCTCGGTATCGACCTGACCGTGTACGACGCCCAGGCCGACAACGCCAAGCAGGCCACCGACCTGTCCTCGGCGATCAACTCCGGGGCGAAGGCGATCATCATCGACCACGGCTTCCCGGCGACCATCCAGCCGGAGATCGACAAGGCCGTGAAGAAGGGCATCAAGGTCGTCGTCTACGACGTCGAGACCGCCACCGAGGGTGTCGTCTCCACCAAGCAGGACGACGCGAGCATGGCCCAGGCGGTCCTCGACGTGATGGCCAAGGAGGTCGGCAAGAACGCCAAGGTCGGCTACGTCAACGTGGCCGGCTACGCCGCCCTCGACAAGCGCGACAGCGTCTGGAAGTCGACGGTCACCTCGCAGGCCTGGAAGCAGCAGTTCAAGGTCGGCAAGGTCACCGACTCCACGGCCACCGACAACGTTCCCCTCGTCTCCGCCGCGCTCACCCAGCACTCCGACGTGGCCGGTGTGTTCGCGCCCTACGACGAGCTGGCCAAGGGCACCGTGCTCGCCGTGCAGAACAAGAAGCTCCAGGACAAGGTGAAGGTCTTCGGCGCCGATGTCTCCAACGCCGACATCCAGCAGATGACCGCCGCCGACAGCCCCTGGGTCGCCACCGCGGGCACCGACCCGTCCGCCGTCGGCGCGGCCGTCGTCCGCACCACGGCGCTGGAGCTGGCCGGTCAGCTGAACAAGACCTCCGTCGAGTTCCCGGCCGTCGCCATCACCCAGGACTTCCTGCGCGAGAAGAAGATCGCGAACATGGACCAGCTGCGGGAGGCGCTGCCCGCGCTGAACCTGTCGCAGGTCTCCACCGCGGACTGGATCTCGAATGTCGCCCACTGAATCCGGCCCTTCGCAGGCCGTCCCGGCGGTCGGCCTCACCGACGTCAGCATGGCCTTCGGCGGCAAGACGGTGCTCGCCTCCGTGACGCTGGACATCGCACCGGGCAGCGTGGTCGCGCTGCTCGGCGCGAACGGCGCCGGCAAGTCCACGCTGATCAAGATCCTCTCGGGCGTCCACACGGACCACGGGGGAGAGGTGCGCGTCGACGGCACCCCGGTCGCCCTCGCCTCGCCGCTGGCCGCCCGTCAACTGGGTATCCAGACGGTGCACCAGCGGATCGGCGAGGGCATCGTGCCCGGCCTCACGGTCGCCGAGAACCTGGTCTTCGAGGAGCTCGCTCAGAAACGCGGCAACCCGTTCCTGAGCGGCCGCAGCACGCTCGCCCGGGCCCGCGAGATCCAGGCCGGCCTCGGCCTGGACTGGAGCGAGCAGGTGCTGAGGCAGGACGTCGGCGAACTCGGCATCTCCGACCGGCAGTTGCTGATCCTGGCCCGCGCGCTGGCGACCCGCCCCCGGCTGCTCGTCCTCGACGAGCCGACCTCCGCGCTCTCCGCCGCCGAGGCACAGCGGCTGTTCGCGCTCGTCGAGCGGATGCGCGAGGACGGCATCGCCGTGCTCTACGTCTCCCACCGGCTCGGCGAGATCGACGCGCTCGCCGACCGGCTGGTCGTCCTGCGCGACGGTCTTCTCACCGAGGACCAGGCCAAGCCCTTCGACTGGGACGCGGCCCTGCGCGCGATGCTGGCCCAGACCCATGAGGTGACGACGGCCCGGCCCGTCAGGGAGGGAGCCGCGGGAGAGGTCGCCCTCTCGCTGCGTGGCGTCCGCCTCTTCGACGGCCGCACCCCCCTCGACCTCGACCTGCGCGCCGGGGAGGTCACCGGCGTCGTGGGTCTGCTGGGCGCGGGCAAGACCGAGCTGGCGCGCGGCCTGTTCGGCGCGGAGCCCTTCGCCACCGGCACCGTCGGACTGGACGGCACGGCCTACGCGCCCCGCCGCCCCTCCGACGCCATCCGGGCCGGCGTCCACCTCGTCCCCGAGGACCGGCACGCCGACGCCCTGGTGCCCGGCTGGTCGGTCGCGCGGAACATCTCGCTGCCGTTCCTGAAGTCCTTCTCCCGGGCCGGTCTCATGAACCGGGCGAAGGAGGACGCCCTCGGCCGCGAGACGATCGACGCCCTCGGCGTCGTCACCCGCGACGAGCACAGCACCGTCGAGGAACTGTCGGGCGGCAACCAGCAGAAGGTCGTCGTCGGCCGCTGGCTCGCCCACACCCCGCGCGTCCTCATCCTGGACGAACCGTTCCGCGGTGTGGACATCGGCGCGCGGCGCGACATCGGCCGCCGGGCCCGTGCCCTCGCCGCCGAGGGCGCGGCCGTCCTCGTCCTGTCCGCCGACGTCGACGAGGTCCTGGAGGTGGCCGACCGGGTCGTCGTCCTCGCGGCCGGTGAGGTCCATCTGGACGCGTACGGCGAAGACGCGGAACGCGACCGCGTGATCCAGACCATCTCGGCGTCCGTCTGATGCCGGCCCGTCCCCACGAAGGCCCAGGAATCACCCCATGACCACCACCCAGAGCACCGAGGTCCCCACCAAGGCGGTCCTCCCGCCGGTGACCTCCACCGCGGTGCGCGTCCAGAACGCCGTGATCAAGTACGGCTTCATCTTCGTGACGGTCGCGCTGTTCCTGTACTTCGCGCTGAGCGAGGGCTCCTTCCGCGAGTCGGCCACCCTGCTCGACACCCTGCGGTACGTCTCCGTCGCCGCCATTCTCGGTCTCGGTGTCACCCTCACCATGGCCGTCGGCGGAATGGACATGTCCGTCGGGGCCGTCGCCGGACTGGGCGTCTCCGTCGCCGCCCAGACGATGGTCGTCTTCAACCAGGTCGGCACGGTCGCGATCCTCGCGGTGCTGGTGGCGGGCGCGCTCGCCGGCCTGCTCAACGCCCTGCTGATCGTCGTACTGAAGATCCCCGACATGCTCGCCACCCTCGGCACGATGTTCGTCATCCAGGGCAGCAAGCTGATCCTCGTCGACGGCCAGTCGATCACTCCGGGCATGACGATGTCCGACGGATCGACCGCGCCCGGCAAATTCACCGACGGCTTCCTGAAGATCGACCGCGGCACGGTCCTCGGCATCCCGATCTCCGTGCTGATCTTCGGCGGTCTGACGATCGCCGCCTGGGTCTTCCTCGCCCGCACCCGCTGGGGCCGCGTCCTGTACGCCATCGGCGCCAACCCCGAGGCCTCCCGGCTGGCCGGCATCCGGGTGGGCGCCTACCGCGCCCTGGCCTACGTCATCTCCGGCGTCCTCGCCTCGGTGGGCGGCCTCATCCTGGCGTCCAGGATCGGCCAGGGCGATGTGTCGGCCGGTACCTCCCAGCTGCTGGAGGCGGTCGCGGTGGCACTCGTCGGCACCTCCGTCCTGGGCCGCGGCCGGCCGAACGTCTGGGGCACGGCCCTCGGCGCGGTGCTCATCGGCATCATCACCACCGGCCTGACCATCAAGGGCCTGCCGTACTACACGCAGGACGTCGTCGAGGGCGCGGTGCTGATCCTCGCCCTGGTCTTCAGCTTCACCCTGTCCAAGCGCCGCACCGCATAAGGGAGTTCACGACCATGGGCTACCGCATCCTGGAGACCGACGACATCCCCGCCTACCTCGGCGAGCGGGGCCACTGGGAGGACCTCGCGGACATCCGGGTCCGGGAGGTGTCGGACGGCAACATGAACCGGGTGTTCCTGGCCTCCTCCGCCGACGGCACCCGCAGCCTCGCCGTCAAGCAGGCCCTGCCCTGGGTCCGCGTCGCCGGTCCCTCCTGGCCGATGAACCCCGACCGCGCCGACGCCGAGGCCCGCGCCTACGAACAGGTCGCCAAGGTCGCCCCCGACAAGATCCCGGCGGTGCACGGCTACGACCCCGAGAACTACGCCCTCGTCATGGAGGACATGTCCGACCTCGAGGTACTGCGCACGCTGCTCAACGAGGGCGCGGCCTACGGCCCGCACACCTCGGCGAGGATCGGCGAGTTCGTCGCCCAGTTCTCCTTCGCCACCAGCGACTTCGGTATGCCGTCCGCCGAGCGCAAGGCGCTGATCGCGGCCTCCGTCAGCCCGGAGCTGTGCAAGATCACCGAGGACGTCGTGCTGTCCGAGCCGTATATCGAGCACGAACACAACCACTGGCACCCCGGCCTCGAAGACCTGGCCGCGGCCTTCCGCGCCGACACCCGGCTGCGCACCGAGGTCGCCGACCTCCGCCACACCTTCATGACCAGCGCCCAGGCCCTGCTCCACGGCGACCTGCACACCGGCAGCGTGATGGTCGGCAGGCGTGCGGGTGCCCCGGTCGTCCGGGTCTTCGACCCCGAGTTCTCCTTCGTCGGCCCCATCGGCTACGACCTCGGCCTCTACTGGGCCAATGTGCTGGTCTCCGAGGAGCGGGCGCGGGCGCTGGGCGCGCTGTCCGACCACGCCGACCAGCTCCGGCTGTCCTGGGAGGCGTTCGAGGCCGAGTTCCGCCGCCTGTGGCCGACCCGCGTCGACGCCTTCTTCGACGACGCCTATCTCGACCGCTTCCTGCGCCGCGTGTGGACCGAGTCCGTCGGCTACGCCGGCACGGAGATCGTCCGCCGCATCATCGGCTTCGCCCACCTGACCGACCTGACGACCCTGCCGGACCCGGTGCCGGCATCGCGCCGCGCGCTGCTGCTGGGCCGCGAACTGATCGTGCGGCGCGAGGAACTGACGGACGTCGGCGCGGTACGGGCGCTCGTGGAGTCGCTCGGCTGACCGGCCTCGGGTCGGCCGCTCACCCGGCGTCGAACCACTCCTTGCCCGCCGCCCAGTGCGCCACCCAGCCGGCGAAGCCGGGCGCGGAGGTCGTGCGGCCGGACTCCGCGTCGAACGGCATGGCACCCACGTCGGTCACGAGCCATATCCGCCCCCGGTGGGGGCCGGTGACGACGAGATGCCAGTTCATCGCGCAGCCGTCCGTCCCCAGCACCACGGAACCGTGGTGGAGCACCTGCTCGACGACCGCCTCGGGGTCCTCGTCCCCGAAGGGCGCGTCCTCCTCCTCCCACAGCCACTGCCGGGTGAGCGGGAACGGCTTGGCCAGGTCCCGGCGCGCCCCGTCGTCGCCCCAGTCCGAGGGCAGCTCGGCCAGCCCCACGAGGCCGTACTCCGGCGGCCCCTGGAACGACCCGTCGGACACCTCCGCCACGAACGTGCGGTACGGCTCCGGCAGCACCACCCCGTGCTCCGCCTCGAAGGCGCGCACCGCCTCCCAGCCGAGCGCCGACGCCCCGCCGTCGTCCACGGCGAAGGCCTTGCGCAGGGCAGCCAGTTCGGCGGGATCCGGCTGATCGATGTTCATGTCCCCAGGAAAGCACCCGGCACTGACAACCCGACCGCCACGAGGGTGAACGGGCATGCGGAAGGGGCGGCCCCATAGGGGTGGAGCCGCCCCTTCCTGTTCCGGCCCCGGTACGGAGGGGCCGTTTCCCGACGCCGGCCCCGGTCAGGGGAGCAGGCCGGCGGAGGGTCTTGTGGAGGGTCTGTTCTTCGGGCGACCCGGACCTACTTCTTGTCGAGCAGGTCCTGCACCTTGCCGCGGACGTCGTCCGTGGCGAGACCGCGGATCGTCAGCGTCGTACGGCGGCGCAGCACGTCGTCCGCCGTCTGCGCCCACTCGTTGTCGCGGGCGTAGACCACCTGCGCCCAGATCTCGGGGGCGTCCGGGTGGACGCGCGCGCCCAGCTCGGGGTTCTCGTTGGCCAGCCGCGCGATGTCGAAGGCCAGCGAGCCGTAGTGGGTGGCCAGGTGCCTGGCGGTGTCGGCCGCCATGCGCGGGCCGGGCGCCGGGTTGTCGACCAGCAGCCGGTGGGCGACCGCGCGCGGGTTGGCGACGCCGGGCAGCGGCAGCTTCTTCGGCAGCGAGGAGATCGGCTCGAAGTCGTCGCCCAGCGGGTGGCCGGGCAGCGCCTCCAGCTTCTGCATCACCGTACGGCCGATGTGCCGGAAGGTCGTCCACTTGCCGCCGGCGACGGACAGCATGCCGCCCCTGCCCTCGGTCACCACGGTCTCGCGCTTGGCCTTCGCCGTGCTGCCGGGACCGCCCGGCAGCACGCGCAGACCCGCGAAGGCGTAGGTGATCAGGTCACGGTCGAGCTGCTGGTCGCGGATGGAGAACGCGGCCTCGTCGAGTATCTGGGCGGTGTCCTTCTCGGTGACCGCGACGTCCGCCGGGTCGCCCTCGAACTCCTCGTCGGTGGTGCCGAGCAGCAGCATGTCCTCCCAGGGGAGGGCGAAGGTGATGCGGTACTTGTCGATGGGGGTCGCGAGCGCGGCCTTCCAGGGGGCGGTGCGCTTCAAAACCAGGTGGGCGCCCTTGGACAGGCGGATGGACGGAGCCGCGTTCGGGTCCTCCATCCTGCGCAGGTGGTCGACCCAGGGACCGGTCGCGTTGAGCACCAGGCGGGCGCTCACGCCGAACTCGTCACCGGAGAGCCGGTCGCGCAGCTCGGCGCCGGTGACCCGGCCCTTGGTGAAGCGCAGCCCGGAGACCTCGGCGTGGTTCAGGACGACGGCGCCCGCCTCGACGGCCGCGCGGACCGTCATCAGCGCCATGCGCGCGTCGTTCATCTGGTCGTCGCCGTACACGGCCACGGCCTTGAGGTTGTCGGTGCGCAGCTCGGGCACGTCCTGCGCGGCCTTGGCCGGGGACAGGAGGTGACCGACGCCGTCGCCGAACGCCGACAGCGCGGAGTAGGCGAAGACGCCCGCTCCGAGCTTCGCCGCGCCGTGCGGCCCGCCCTTGTACACGGGGAGGTAGAACGTGAGCGGGTTCGCCAGGTGGGGGGCCACCTGGCGGGAGACCGCACGGCGCTCGAAGTGGTTCTCCGCCACCAGCTTCACCGCGCCGGTCTGCAGGTAGCGCAGACCGCCGTGGAGGAGCTTGGACGAGGCGGAGGAGGTGGCGCCGGCGAAGTCCCCGGCGTCGACCAGAGCCACCCTGAGCCCGGACTGCGCGGCGTGCCAGGCGGTGGAGATGCCCAGGATGCCGCCGCCGATGACGAGAAGGTCGAACGACGCCTTGGAGAGCTGTTCCCGGGTCTCGGCGCGGCTCGGGTTCGAGCCGGACGCCGGGTGCGTCCCCAGGGCAGGCACGGACTTCAGGGTGGTCTGACTGGTCATGTGGGGTTCTTACTCCTCGTCCTCGAGCCAGCCCATGGTCCGCTCGACGGCCTTGAGCCAGCTCTTGTACTCACGGTCGCGGGTCTCCGCGTCCATGCGGGGGGTCCACTCGGCGGCCCGGCGCCAGTTGGCGCGCAGATCGTCGGTGCTGGTCCAGAAGCCGACGGCCAGGCCGGCGGCGTAGGCGGCGCCGAGGCAGGTGGTCTCGGCGACCATCGGGCGCACCACGGGGGCGTCCACGAAGTCCGAGAGCGTCTGCATCAGCAGGTTGTTGGAGGTCATGCCGCCGTCGACCTTGATCGCCGCGAGCTCGACGCCGGAGTCCTTCGTCATGGCGTCGGTGATCTCACGGGTCTGCCAGGCCGTGGCCTCCAGGACGGCGCGCGCGAGGTGCGCCTTGGTGACGTACCGGGTGAGGCCGGCGATCACACCGCGGGCGTCGGAGCGCCAGTACGGGGCGAACAGGCCGGAGAAGGCCGGCACGAAGTAGGCGCCGCCGTTGTCCTCGACCGAGAGCGCGAGGGTCTCGATCTCGGCGGCGGTGGAGATCAGGCCCATCTGGTCGCGCATCCACTGCACCAGCGAACCGGTGACGGCGATCGACCCTTCGAGGGCGTAGACCGCCTTCTGGTCGCCGATGCGGTAACCGACCGTGGTCAGCAGGCCGTTGTAGGAGTTGACCGGCTTCTCACCGGTGTTCATCAGCAGGAAGGTGCCGGTGCCGTACGTGGACTTGGCCTCGCCCTCCGCGAAACAGGTCTGGCCGAACAGGGCCGCCTGCTGGTCGCCGAGCGCGGAGGCGACGGGGATACCGCCGAGCAGGTCGCCCAGCTTGCCGCCGGTGATCTCGCCGTACACCTCGGCGGAGGAACGGATCTCCGGGAGCATCTGGAGCGGGACGCCGATGGACTCGGCGATCTTCTCGTCCCACTCCATGGTGTGCAGGTTCATCAGCATGGTGCGGGAGGCGTTGGTGACGTCGGTGACGTGCCGGCCGCCGTTCACACCGCCCGTCAGGTTCCAGATGACCCAGCTGTCCATGGTGCCGAAGAGGATGTCGCCGGCCTCGGCGCGCTCCCGCAGACCCTCGACGTTGTCGAGCAGCCAGCGGGCCTTGGGGCCGGCGAAGTACGAGGCCAGCGGCAGGCCGGTCTCGCGGCGGAAGCGGTCCTGGCCGACGTTGCGGCCCAGCTCCTTGCAGAGCGCGTCGGTGCGGGTGTCCTGCCAGACGATGGCGTTGTGGACGGGCTCACCGGTGTTCTTGTCCCAGAGCAGCGTGGTCTCACGCTGGTTGGTGATGCCGATGGCCTTGATGTCGTCGCGGGTGATGCCGGCCTTCGCGATGGCGGAGGCGACGACCTCCTCGACGTTGGTCCAGATCTCGGTGGCGTTGTGCTCCACCCAGCCCGGCTTCGGGAAGATCTGCTCGTGCTCCTTCTGGTCGACGGAGACGATACGGCCGTCCCGGTCGAAGACGATGCAGCGCGAGGAGGTGGTGCCCTGGTCGATGGCGGCGATGAAGGGGCCGGCGGTGTGCGCGTCGGTCACGGTGTGCTCCTGGGTTTCCGTGGTGAGGGGGCTGTCTGTACGGCGCTGCTGACTACGCGTGTGGCTGGTGCTCTTAAGCAAAAGCGACGTTGTAGATACCCGCAGCGATCGCGCCGCCGATCAGCGGACCGACCACCGGGATCCAGGCGTAGCTCCAGTCGGAGCCGCCCTTGTTGGGCAGGGGCAGGAGAGCGTGCACGATGCGCGGACCGAGGTCACGGGCCGGGTTGATCGCGTAACCGGTCGGGCCGCCGAGGGACAGACCGATCGAGACGACCACCAGCGCGGTGATCAGTGCGCCCAGGTTGCCGAGGCCGTTGCCCTTGTCGTTCAGGCCCTGCGTGAGCACGGCGAGGACGAGCACGATGGTGCCGATGATCTCCGTGGCGAGGTTCTGCCAGACGACCCGGATCTCCGGGCCGGTGGAGAAGACGCCCAGGACCGGGCCGGCGCCCTGTTCCCGCGCCTCGACCGACTTGGCCTTCGTGGTCTCCGCCTCCGGCTCGCCGACGATCTCCTTGTCGGTGAGGTGGGCGTGGAACTGGCCGTAGTAGGCGACCCAGACCAGGGTGGCGCCGATGGCGGCACCGAGCAGCTGCCCGGCCCAGTAGACCGGAACGTTGCTCCAGTCGTCGTCCTTGATCGCGAGTGCGAGGGTGACCGCCGGGTTGAGGTGGGCGCCCGAGAGGGGCGCCGAGGTGTAGACGGCCGTCAGAACGGCGAAACCCCACCCGAAGGTGATGGCGAGCCAGCCGGCGTTACGGGCCTTGGAGGCCTTCAGCGTGACGGCGGCGCAGACGCCACCGCCGAGCAGGATGAGTATGGCGGTACCGATGGTCTCGCCGATGAAGATGTCGGAGCTGGACACCCGCGACTCCTTTGTCCTTCGTCCAGGGAAGCCGAACCCCGGGTCCCGCCGGGGGTTCGAGCGCCCTCGGGGGTGAGAGCGATGCCGGCCTTTGGCGTTGTCACACTCTAGCGCGTATTGCCGTTAGGTGTTCGACAATGTCGACCGGTGGACGGGAGTCTTGCCGCGGTGTTACGTGTGCGTCAAGAGTGTTGTTATCGAAAGCGCGATCGTTATTGATCGCTGCGAGTTATCGATCTTCGCGCCGGTGCGCACGCACTCGCCCTTTTTTGACCGTTTGGAACGGCTATCTCCGCGTATGACAAAGGCCGGCAACGTCGTGGGACGTTCCGGCCTGCTCATACGTACTTCTCGGAAACTGCGGGTCGAGCGGTGGGTCGAGCGGTAGCCGCTCAGAATCGCCCGGCGCCCAGGTCGCGCGAGACCGCGCGGGCGCAGTCCCGCACCGCGGCGATCAGCTCGGGGCGCACCTCGCCGTCCCGCCCCAGCCGCTCCACCGCGCCGGTGATGCCGACCGCGCCCACGGGCATGCGCCGCCGGTCGTGGATGGGTGCGGCGATGGAGGCGACGCCCTCCCAGGTCTCCTCGACGTCGGCCGCGTAGCCCCGCGCGCGGGTCAGGTCGAGGACCCGCTCGAAGGCCTCCGTCTCGCACACCGTGCGGTCCGTGAACGGCTTGCGCTCGGCCTCCAGGACCTCGCTGTGCGCGACCGGGTCGTAGGCCGACAGCACCTTGCCCAGGGCCGTGGAGTGCAGCGGCTGCATCGCCCCGATCTCCAGCACCTGCCGGCTGTCGTCGGGCCGGAAGACGTGGTGCACGATCAGCACGCCCTGCTGGTGCAGCACCCCCAGGTGGACGCTCTCGCCGCTGGACCGGGCCAGGTCGTCCGTCCACACGAGGGCGCGCGCGCGTAGCTCGTGCACGTCCAGATAGGTGGTGCCCAGGCGCAGCAGCTCCGCGCCCAGCTGATATCGCCCGGAGGCGTCGTCCTGCTCGACGAAGCCCTCCTGCTGGAGGGTGCGCAGGATGCCGTGGGCGGTGGCCTTGGCCAGGCCCGTGGACGAGGCGATGTCCGACAGGCCCAGTCGCCGCTCGCCGCCGGCGAGCAGCCGCAGCATCGATGCCGCACGTTCGACCGACTGGATGTTCCGTGCCATCGCCGCCCTGCCTCCGTCCCCTGGACCGTCCACGCGCGGCATCTACTGCCGCCCGTTCGGCAATGTCGAACACTACCGGTCGATGCCGACCTCTCGCTAATGTTCGGTCGATACGTGTTACGCCATTCGCCTCCACGGAGTGACGCGGCCGTCGCACGCTCGTGCCGCGCTCGTGCTCCGGTCGTGCCCGGCTCGTGGCCGCCCTGTGAAAGGCCGCCACGCCCGTCCGTCCCGTGGACGCCCCTGACCATAAGGCCTCCGTCCCGGCTACCCTGACGGCGTGCGCTCGTCTCGGGAAGCCTTTCTGCCCGCATCCTGAGGTGACGCAAAGCCGACAGCCGTCGCATCTGAGGGAGCCCTTTCATGGCCTCTGTGCCGCCGACCCCTTCCGCCGACAGCCGGACCCGTGTGTCCGCGCTCCGAGAGGCGCTGGCCACCCGTGTGGTGGTGGCCGACGGAGCCATGGGCACCATGCTCCAGGCCCAGGAGCCCACCCTCGAGGACTTCGAGAACCTCGAGGGCTGCAACGAGATCCTCAACGTCACCCGGCCGGACATCGTCCGCTCCGTGCACGAGGAGTACTTCGACGCGGGCGTGGACTGCGTCGAGACCAACACGTTCGGCGCAAACCACTCGGCCATGGCCGAGTACGAGATCTCCGAGCGGGTGTTCGAGCTGTCCGAGGCGGGCGCCCGTATCGCCCGGGAGACCGCCGACGCCTTCGCCGGACGCGACGGACGCACGCGCTGGGTGCTGGGCTCGATCGGCCCCGGCACCAAGCTGCCCACGCTCGGCCACATCGCCTACGGCACCCTGCGCGACGGCTTCCAGGCCAACGCGGAGGGCCTGCTGGCCGGTGGCGCGGACGCCCTGATCGTCGAGACGACGCAGGACCTCCTCCAGACGAAGTCGTCGATCCTGGGCGCCAAGCGCGCCATGGAGGCGACCGGCGTCGAGGTGCCCCTGCTGGTCTCGATGGCGTTCGAGACGACCGGCACCATGCTGCTGGGCTCGGAGATCGGCGCGGCCCTGACCGCCCTGGAGCCCCTCGGCATCGACATGATCGGCCTGAACTGCTCGACGGGCCCGGCCGAGATGAGCGAGCACCTGCGCTATCTGGCCCGCCATTCCCGCACCCCGCTGCTGTGCATGCCCAACGCCGGTCTGCCGATCCTCACCAAGGACGGCGCCCACTTCCCGCTCGACGCCGAGGGCCTGGCCGACGCCCAGGACACCTTCGTCCGCGACTACGGGCTGAACCTGGTCGGCGGCTGCTGCGGTACGACGCCCGAACACCTGCGCCAGCTCGTGGAGCGGGTCCGGGGGGCCTCGCCCGCCGAGCGGCACCCGCAGCCCGAGCCCGGCGCCGCCTCGCTCTACCAGACCGTTCCGTTCCGCCAGGACACCGCCTACATGGCGATCGGCGAGCGCACGAACGCCAACGGTTCGAAGAAGTTCCGTGAGGCGATGCTGGAAGGCCGCTGGGACGACTGCGTGGAGATGGCCCGGGACCAGATCCGCGAGGGCGCGCACATGCTCGACCTGTGCGTCGACTACGTGGGCCGCGACGGCGTCGCTGACATGGACGAGCTGGCCGGCCGCTTCGCCACCGCCTCCACGCTGCCGATCGTCCTGGACTCCACCGAGGTCCCGGTCATCCGGGCGGGCCTGGAGCGGCTCGGCGGCCGCGCGGTCATCAACTCCGTCAACTACGAGGACGGCGACGGCCCCGAGTCCCGCTTCGCCAAGGTCACCGAGCTGGCCCGGGAGCACGGCGCCGCGCTGATCGCGCTGACCATCGACGAGGAGGGCCAGGCCCGTACCGTCGAGACCAAGGTCGCCATCGCCGAGCGGCTCATCGATGACCTGACGACGAACTGGGGCATCCAGGAGTCGGACATCCTCATCGACACCCTGACCTTCACCATCTGCACCGGCCAGGAGGAGTCCCGGGGGGACGGCATCGCCACCATCGGGGCGATCCGCGAACTCAAGCGCCGCCGCCCCGACGTACAGACCACCCTGGGCCTGTCGAACATCTCCTTCGGCCTGAACCCGGCCGCGCGCATCCTGCTCAACTCGGTCTTCCTCGACGAGTGTGTGAAGGCGGGCCTGGACTCGGCGATCGTCCACGCGTCGAAGATCCTGCCCATCGCCCGCTTCAGCGAGGAAGAGGTCAACACCGCCCTCGACCTGATCCACGACCGCCGCGCCGAGGGCTACGACCCCCTCCAGAAGCTGATGGCGCTGTTCGAGGGCGCCACCACCAAGTCCCTCAAGGCAGGCAAGGCCGAGGAACTGGCCGCGCTGCCGCTGGACGAGCGCCTCAAGCGACGGATCATCGACGGCGAGAAGAACGGCCTGGACACCGACCTCGCCGAGGCCCTCCAGACCCGCCCCGCCCTCGACATCGTCAACGAGACGCTCCTGGACGGCATGAAGGTGGTCGGCGAACTGTTCGGTTCCGGCCAGATGCAGCTGCCGTTCGTGCTCCAGTCCGCCGAGGTCATGAAGACCGCGGTCGCCTACCTCGAACCGCACATGGAGAAGTCGGACGCCGAGGGCAAGGGCACCATCGTGCTGGCCACCGTGCGCGGCGACGTCCACGACATCGGCAAGAACCTCGTCGACATCATCCTGTCCAACAACGGCTACAACGTCGTCAACCTCGGCATCAAGCAGCCGGTCTCCGCGATCCTGGAGGCCGCCGAGGAGCACCGGGCCGATGTCATCGGCATGTCGGGTCTGCTGGTCAAGTCCACGGTGATCATGAAGGAGAACCTGGAGGAGCTGAACCAGCGCAAGATGGCCGCCGACTACCCGGTCATCCTCGGCGGCGCCGCCCTGACCAGGGCCTACGTCGAACAGGACCTGCACGAGATCTACCAGGGCGAGGTCCGCTACGCCCGTGACGCCTTCGAGGGCCTGCGCCTGATGGACGCCCTCATCGGCGTCAAGCGGGGCGTGCCCGGAGTGCAGCTGCCGGAGCTGAAGCAGCGCCGGGTCCGCCCGAGCGCCGCCGCCGTCGAGACCGAGGAACGCCCGGAGGAGGGCCACGTCCGTTCCGACGTGGCCACCGACAACCCGGTCCCGAAGCCGCCGTTCGAGGGCACCCGCGTCATCAAGGGTATCCAGCTCAAGGAGTACGCCTCCTGGCTCGACGAAGGCGCCCTCTTCAAGGGCCAGTGGGGCCTGAAGCAGGCCCGCACCGGCGACGGGCCGAGCTACGAGGAACTCGTCGAGACCGAGGGCCGGCCCCGGCTGCGCGGCCTGCTGGACAAGCTCCAGACCGACAACCTCCTCGAGGCGGCCGTCGTCTACGGCTACTTCCCCTGTGTGTCCAAGGACGACGACCTGATCGTCCTGGACGAACAGGGCAACGAACGCACCCGCTTCACCTTCCCCCGCCAGCGCCGCGGCCGCCGCCTGTGCCTGGCCGACTTCTTCCGCCCCGAGGAGTCGGGGGAGACGGACGTCGTCGGCTTCCAGATCGTCACCGTCGGCTCCCGCATCGGCGAGGAGACCGCGAGGCTGTTCGAGTCGAACTCCTACCGCGACTACCTCGAACTGCACGGTCTGTCCGTGCAGCTGGCCGAGGCCCTCGCCGAGTACTGGCACGCGCGCGTGCGTTCCGAACTCGGCTTCGCCGGCGAGGACCCGGCCGACGTCGAGGACATGTTCGCCCTGAAGTACCGCGGCGCCCGCTTCTCCCTCGGTTACGGCGCCTGCCCCGACCTGGAGGACCGCGCCAAGATCGCCGAGCTGCTCCAGCCGGAGCGGATCGGCGTCCACCTGTCGGAGGAGTTCCAGCTCCACCCCGAGCAGTCCACGGACGCCATCGTGATCCACCACCCCGAGGCGAAGTACTTCAACGCACGGTGACGCGGGCGTGCCACTGAGCACACTGATCGGATAAGTCGTACACTGGTCGGTCCACCGGAGGCCGGTTCCCCACAGCGGGAACCGGCCTGCTCGTCCCTCAAGGAGGTATGTGGATGACCAGTACGGTTCCCGCGCCAGTAACCCGTACGGCCGAGGGCTCCGCCCTGCAGGCCGTGCTGCTCGACATGGACGGCACCCTGGTGGACACCGAGGGCTTCTGGTGGGACGTCGAGGTCGAGGTCTTCGCCGGCCTGGGCCACACCCTCGACGACTCGTGGCGCCATGTCGTGGTCGGCGGCCCGATGAGCCGCAGCGCCGGGTTCCTGATCGAGGTGACCGGGGCCGACATCGACCTCGCCGCGCTCACCGTCCTGCTCAACGAGGGGTTCGAGGACCGCATCACCCGCGCCCTGCCCCTGATGCCGGGCGCCGCCAAGCTCCTCGCCGAACTGTCCGAGCACGAGGTGCCCACCGCCCTCGTCTCCGCCTCCCACCGGCGCATCATCGACCGCGTCCTGACCGCGCTCGGCGCCGACAACTTCCGCCTGAGCGTGGCAGGAGACGAGGTCCCGCGCACCAAGCCGTACCCCGACCCCTATCTGTTCGCGGCCGCCGGACTCGGCGTGGACCCCACCAGATGCGCCGTCATCGAGGACACCGCGACCGGGGTCGCCTCGGCCGAGGCGGCGGGCTGTCACGTGGTCGCGGTGCCCTCCGTGGCACCGATCACGCCGTCCCGCCGACGCACCGTCGTTCCGTCGCTCGAACAGGTCGACCTGGCATTTCTGCGTGACCTGATGCCGCTCCGATGATCGGCGCCGCGATCATTGGTGATCGGCCGATGACGGAAATGCGATAGGCGTTCACCCAGCGTGCACCGCCGATAACCGGGAATTCGGCGGGTGTGCGCGCGGTGAATTCCGATCTTCGGCCAGACCTCGGCGGCGGCCGAATTCCACCCCCACCCGAACCCTGTACGGCGTGTGACGTTCCCCACCCGTCCGAGGGTCGACAGCTGACTCTCTGTGTGCATGAAGCCCTGGTGGGGAGGGCTTCGGCGCGCCCTTGTGTCCCGATTGATGGGTGGCTGTACGAATCCTTCCGGTGACGGCTGTTCAGTGCGTCCGCAGCCGGTTTCACAGCGTGATGGAGTTTCAACTCCGGTGATTGCGAACGCTCGTGCCGGTGCGGACTAATCTCATCGCGAGAACCTCGCCCCAACCCCCGTGATCCGCCGCGACACCCCTGCATGCCGGGTACACGGACTCGACAGCTCTGGAGAAACTCGAGCATGAACCGCAAGACTTTGGTGCTGCCGGCCGTGGTCAGTCTGCTCGCGCCCGTACTCGCCGCCTGCGGCGGGTCCGACGGCGGTAGCGGCAGTGGGGACGCCATCGTCATGGGCACCACCGACCGGTTCACCGTCACCAAGGACGCCCCGGCACCGCTCGACCCGGCGTACTCCTACGACGTCGGCACCTGGAACATCCTGCGCCAGACCGTGCAGACCCTGATGATCCAGCCCAAGGGCGAGGGTGAGCCCGTACCCGAGGCGGCCCAGAGCTGCGGCTTCACCGACACCGGCAACGAGCGCTACGCCTGCAAGCTGCGCAGCGGCCTCAAGTTCGCGAACGGCGACGCGGTCACCGCCGAGGACGTCAAGTTCTCCATCGAGCGCGCCCGCACCATCAAGGCCGACTCCGGCGTGTTCGCCCTGCTCTCGACGATCGACACCATCGAGACGCAGGGTGACAACGAAGTCATCTTCCATCTCAAGACCGCCGACGCCACTTTCCCCTTCAAGTTGTCGACTCCGGTCGCCGGCATCGTCAACCCCGACGACTACGAGAAGGACAAGCTGCGCGACGGCTTCTCGATCGACGGCTCGGGTCCCTACACCCTCAAGGCCGAGACCGACGGCGACGAGATGACCAAGGCCGTGTTCACCAAGAACCCCAACTACAAGGGGACGCTCAGTGTGAACAACGACCAGGTCGACATGGTCTCGTACGAGGACGCCGACGACATGGGCACCGCCCTCGAAAAGGGCGACATCGACCTGATGACCCGCACCATGTCGCCGGAGCAGATCCAGAAGCTCTCCGAGACCTCCGCGGCCGGCGACATCAGCCTCGTCGAGCTGAACGGCCTCGAGATCCGCTACCTGGCCTTCGACACCACCGACCCGGCGGTCAAGTCCAAGGCCGTGCGCCAGGCGATGGCCCAGATCATCAACCGCAGCGCGCTGGTCTCCGAGGTCTACGGCTCCCAGGCCGAGCCCCTCTACTCGTTGGTCCCGGCCACCCTCACCGCCCACTCCAACTCGTTCTTCAACACCTACGGCGACCCGAGCGTCGCCAAGGCGAAGGACCTGCTGAAGGACTCGGACATCACCACCCCGGTGAAGCTGACGCTGAACTACACGACCGACCACTACGGCCCTGCCACCAAGCAGGAGTTCGAGGTGCTGCAGAAGCAGCTCAACGACAGCGGCCTGTTCGACGTAACCATCAAGGGCACCGCCTGGGACGCGTTCGTCCCGGCCGAGCGCAAGGGCGAGTACGCGGTCTACGGCATGGGCTGGTTCCCCGACTTCCCGGACGCCGACAACTTCGTCGCCCCGTTCCTCGACAAGGACAACTTCCTCAAGTCCCCGTACTCCAACGCGGACATCATCGACAACCTGATCCCGGCGTCCCGCCGCGAGGCCGACCGCCTCAGCGCCGCCAAGAACCTGACCGAGATCCAGGACATCGTCGCCAGGGACGTCCCGGTCCTGCCGCTGTGGCAGGGCAAGCAGTACGTGGCCGCGAACAACGACGTCACCGGCACGGCCTACGTGCTGAACTCCTCCGCGACCCTTCAGCTGTGGGAGCTCGGCACCGGCGTGAGCAACTGACGCACCCCCTCCGGGGCCCGGGACGGCGGCCCCGGTGTGCAGAGAAACGACGACAAGGCTTTTTGTGAACATGCGTAACCCGTGGCCAGTCCTGCCGATCGTGGCGGGACTGGCCTCCGGCCTGTTGACCGGCTGCGGCACCCAGAGCGGGGGCTCCGGGGGCGATACCTCCTCCGTGGTCCTGGGGATGTCCGACGACGTCCTCGCCACCGACCCCGCCTCCGGCTACGACCCGGGCTCCTGGCTGTTGTTCAACAACGTCTTCCAGTCACTGCTGAGCTTCCCCAAGGGCGGCACGGAACCCGAACCGGACGCAGCCCGGGAATGCTCCTTCACGGACACGCGGACCCAGGTCTACACGTGCACGCTGAAGGACGGCCTGAAGTTCAGCAACGGCGACGCGCTCACCTCCGAGGACGTCAAGTTCTCCTTCGACCGGATGCTGAAGATCGACGACGACGCCGGCCCGGCGATCATGTTCCCCATGCTCGACAAGGTGGAGACACCCGACGCCAAGACGGTCGTCTTCCGGCTCAAGGTTCCCGACGCCACCTTCCCCAGCAAGATCGCCTCGGGCGCCGGCTCCATCGTCGACCACGAGGAGTATGAGGCCGACAGCCTGCGCGAGGACGGCGCCGCCGTCGGCTCCGGCCCCTACACGCTGGACTCCTTCGGCGACGACGAGGCCGTCTTCTCCGTCAACGACAACTACCGAGGCAGCGCCGGTGAAGCCGACAACACCGGCGTCACCCTGAAGTTCTTCGGCGGCGACCAGAAGGCCCTGAAGCAGGCCCTGCTCGGGAACGAGATCGACATCGCCTACCGGGGCCTCACCGCCGCCGACGTCTCCGACATCCAGCGGAGCAGTGCCGACGGGGGCGCCGAGGTCGTCGAGGGCAGCAGCGCCGAGGTCCAGCACCTCGTCTTCAACATGGACGACCCGGTCGCCGGAAAGCTCGGCGTCCGTCAGGCCATCGCCCACCTGATCGACCGCGAAGCCCTGATCAAGGACGTCTACGAGGGCACCGCCGACCCCCTCTACTCGATCATCCCGGCCGGTGTCGCGGGCCACAACACCGCCTTCTTCGACCGCTACGGCGCCCGCCCCTCCCGGGCCGCGGCCGCCGCCGCGCTCGCCGACGAGGACATCACCGACAAGGTGAAGCTCACCCTCTGGTCCACCCCGACCCGCTACGGCCCGGCCACCGACCAGGAACTGAAGGCGATCGCGGCCCAGCTGAACGCCAGCGGCCTGTTCGACGCCGACGTCCGCTCCGTCGCCTACGGCCAGTACGAGAAGGACGTCGCCGCCGGCAAGTACGGCGTCTACGTCAAGGGCTGGGTGCCCGACTACCCGGACGCCGACAACTTCACCTCGCCCTTCTTCGGCAAGGGCAACGTGCTGAGCAACAACTACACCGACACCGCCATCACCGGCACGCTCATCCCGCGCACCGCGGCGCAGAGCGACCGCACCGCGACCGACGCGGACTACGCCGAGCTCCAGAACATCGTCGCCGAGCAAGTGCCCGTGCTGCCCCTGTGGCAGGCCAAGCAGTACGCGGTCGTCGGCGAGAACGTCTACGGCCTGGAGAACTGCCTGGACGCCTCCACGGTGTTCCGTTTCTGGGAACTCAGCAAGAGCTGACGACCCGACAGCCGCACGCAGGAAGGCGCCCCCCGGGCCGGGGGGCGCCTTCCTGTTTCGTCCAGTTCTTCAGTTCTTCAGTTCTTCCGGTTCTTCCGGTTCTTCCGGCGCTACTGCGCGCCGGGACGCACCAGACCGCTCTCGTACGCGTACACCGCGGCCTGCACCCGGTCGCGCAACCCGAGCTTGTTCAGCACATGGCCCACGTGCGTCTTCACGGTGGTCTCGCTGACGAAGAGGTCGGCGGCGATCTCGGCGTTCGACAGCCCGCGCGCCACCAGCTTCAGCACCTCCACCTCACGGTCGGTGAGCGTGTGCAGCGTGTCCGGCACCGGCTCGTCGCCGGAGGGCAGATGCGTGGCGTACTTGTCGAGCAGCCGCCGCGTGATGCTCGGCGCCAGCATGGCCTCGCCCGAGGCCACCACCCGGATCGCCTGGACCAGTTCATTGGCGGGCGCGTCCTTCAGCAGGAACCCGCTCGCCCCGGCCCGCAACGCCTCCACCACGTACTCGTCGAGGTCGAAGGTGGTCAGCACCAGCACCTTCGCCGGCCCGTCCCGCCCCGGCCCGGTGATCTGCCGGGTCGCCTCCACCCCGTCCATCCGCGGCATGCGGATGTCCATCAGCACCACATCGGGCTGCAACGCCCGCACCTGGTCGAGCGCCTGGAGGCCGTCTCCGGCCTCGCCGACGACCGCGAGATCCTGCTCGGCCTCCAGGATCATCCGGAAGCCGGTACGCAGCAGCGGCTGGTCATCGACCAGTAGGACGCGGATGGCCACGTATGTCTCCTTCTTTAGCCCGGCCCCATTCTGCCCTGCGCCCCGCTCTCGGACTCCGCCGCCCTCACCGGCAGCGTCACGGGAAGCGGATACGGCGGGGGAGTGCCGCCGAACTCCGGGCAGTGCGCCTGGTGGTCGCACCAGCCGCACAGCTTGGTCGGCCGGGGCCGCCACTCACCCGTCTGTGTCGCCAGCCGGATGGCTTCCCACAGCGCGAGCAACTTGCGCTCCACGCGCTCCAGATCGGCCAGGACCGGGTCGTACGTCAGCACGTCACCACTGCCCAGGTACACGAGCTGAAGCCGCCGCGGGACGACGTTCTTCAGCCGCCACACGACCAGGGCGTAGAACTTCATCTGGAACAGCGCGCCCTCGGCGTACTCCGGCCGGGGCGCCTTGCCGGTCTTGTAGTCGACGATCCGCACCTCGCCGGTGGGCGCGACATCGACCCGGTCGATGATCCCGCGCAGCCGCAGCCCCGAGTCCAGCTCCGCCTCGACGAACAGCTCTCGCTCGGCGGGCTCCAGCCGTGTCGGATCCTCCAGCGTGAACCAGCGCTCTACCAGCCGCTCCGCCTCCACCAGCCAGCCGGCCAGCCGCTCGCCCTCCGGATCGTCGGCGAACAGCTCCACGACCTCCGGCCTGGTCTCCCGCAGCCGGTCCCACTGGCCCGGGATCAGCGACTTGGCCCGCGGCGCGGTCCGCTCGGCCGCCGGCGCGTCGAACAGCCGCTCGAGGACCGCGTGCACCAGGGTGCCCTTCGTGGCCGCCGGGCTGGGCTTCTCCGGCAGCCGGTCGATCACCCGGAACCGGTACAGCAGCGGGCACTGCATGAAGTCACCGGCCCGCGAGGGCGAGAGCGAGGCGGGCGCCATGGCTGCGACCGCCGTCGCCACCGTCTCCGGGACGACCGTCTCCGGGGCCACCGTCTCCGGGACGACCGTCTCCGGGACGACCGCCTCCTGGACGACCGCCTCCTGGACGACCGCTCCCGGGACGACCGTCTCCGGGGCGCTCGCCTCCGTGTGTGCCGGTTCCTCCACGACACCGCCGTCGCCCACCCGGCCGACGCCCTCGCTGCTGCTCTCCATGACCCCAGACCTTACGGCCCACCACTGACAGTCACCCAGCCCGCGGACCCGCCTCGCCTCGAACACCGGCGATGACCGGGGAAACGCGGGGGGTGCCGGGGCGGAACACGTCACGACCGCCGCATACCATCGGTCCGAGACCCTCCCGCCCTGCACGAGCGGGAGACGCTTCGACGAGGGGACACCGTGGTGGAAAGCGGCGGGACCGGGCGGCCGCGGCCGGACAACGAAGAGTCGGCCGAGCACCCCGCGACACCTGCGTCCCCGGCCACCGACCTCGCGCAGTCCCCTGACCCCGGCACCCCGGACCGGGCCACGCCCGACCGGGAAGCCGCGCCGACCCCGCCCGAGACACCGGCGCCGAGCGAAGGCGCGCCCGCCGCAGCCGCGGCCGACGACGGGAACGCTCCACAGGGGCCCCCGGCAGCCGACGACGACCACCGCACGGCGGGTGCGAACGGGGACAGCACGAGCGAAACCAAGCCCGGGGCCGAGGCCGGAACCGAGACAGGGGCCGGAACCGAGGCCGCGACCGGAACCGAGGCCGCGACCGGAAGCGAGGCCAAGGCTGGGACCGGGACCGGAACCGAGGCCGCGACCGGAACCGGAACCGAGACGGGAACCGAGACCAGGAGCGAAGCCGGGCAGGCGACGCCTCCTGCCCCCGCCCTGATCCTCCCCAAGGGCCCTCCGCCCCAGCGCCCCCCGGAGCAGCCGCGCGGCGGTCTCCTCATGGGCCGCCCCTTCGGCGTCCCCGTCTACGTGGCGCCCAGCTGGTTCCTCGTCGCCGCCCTCATCACCTGGGTGTTCGGCAACCAGCTCGACCGCGTACTCCCCGAACTCGGCGCCCTCCGCTACCTCGTCTCCCTCTTCTTCGCGGTCGCCTTCTACGCCTCCGTGCTCATCCACGAACTCGCCCACACCATCGCGGCCCTCCGCTTCAAGCTCCCGGTCCGCCGCATCCAGCTCCAGTTCTTCGGCGGCGTCTCCGAGATCGAGAAGGAGGCCGAGACCCCCGGCCGGGAGTTCTGGCTCGCCTTCGTCGGCCCGCTGCTCTCCCTCGTCCTCGCCGGCGTCTTCTACCTCGCCATGCAGCCTGTGGAGCCCGGCACCGTCCCGGGCGTCCTGCTGGCCGGGCTGATGATCTCCAACCTCATCGTGGCGATCTTCAACCTGCTGCCCGGCCTCCCGCTCGACGGCGGCCGCATGCTCCGTGCCGTGGTCTGGAAGCTCACCGGCAAGCCCATGAACGGCACCATCGCCGCCGCCTGGGTCGGCCGCGCGCTCGCCGTCTCCGTCCTCATCGGCCTGCCCCTGCTCACCCAGTCCGGTGCCCTCGGCTCCAGCGCCGAGGACAGCGTCGGCATGGACACCGTCACGGACGCCCTCCTCGCGGCCATCCTCGCCGCGATCATCTGGACCGGTGCCGGCAACAGCCTGCGCATGGCCCGCCTGCGCGAACACCTCCCCGAGCTGCGCGCCCGCACCCTCACCCGGCGGGCCGTCCCCGTCGAGACCCACACCCCCCTCTCCGAGGCGCTGCGCCGCGCCAACGACGCGGGCGCCCGCGCTCTGGTCGTCGTCGACGCCCACGGCGAACCCCTGTCCCTCGTCCGCGAGGCGGCCATCGTCGGGGTGCCCGAACACCGCCGCCCCTGGGTCGCCGTCAGCGGCCTCGCCCAGGACCTCACCGACGGCATGCGCGTCTCCGCCGAGCTGGCCGGCGAGGACCTCCTCGACGTCCTGCGGGCCACCCCCGCCACCGAGTACCTCGTGGTCGAGGAGACCGGTGAGATCTTCGGCGTCCTGTCCGCCGCCGACGTCGAACGTGCCTTCGTCAAGGCCATGGCCAGGCCGTCCTAGCCGGGGCCGTCGCCGTGGTCGGTGGCCCCGGCAAACCCCGGTAGGCTGTTCACATGTCCGAACCGACCGGTGCCGCCCGCAGGCGCGGGCCCTTCAAGGTCGGGGACCAGGTTCAGCTGACCGACCCCAAGGGCCGCCACTACACGTTCACGCTCGAGGCCGGGAAGAACTTCCACACCCACAAGGGTTCCTTCCCGCACGACGAACTGATCGGTGCTCCCGAGGGCAGCGTTGTCCGCACCACCGGGAACGTCGCCTACCTCGCGCTGCGCCCCCTGCTCCCCGACTACGTCCTGTCCATGCCCCGCGGGGCAGCTGTCGTCTACCCGAAGGACGCGGGGCAGATCCTCGCCTTCGCCGACATCTTCCCCGGCGCCCGCGTCGTCGAAGCCGGCGTCGGCTCCGGCTCGCTCAGCAGCTTCCTGCTGCGCGCCATCGGTGACCAGGGCATGCTGCACAGCTACGAGCGCCGCGAGGACTTCGCCGAGATCGCCCAGCAGAACGTGGAGCGCTACTTCGGCGGTCCGCACCCCGCCTGGCAGCTCACCGTCGGCGACCTCCAGGACAATCTGTCCGACACCGACGTCGACCGCGTCATCCTCGACATGCTCGCCCCCTGGGAGTGCCTGGAGGCCGTCTCCAAGGCGCTCGTGCCCGGCGGCATCCTGTGCTGCTACGTGGCCACCACCACCCAGCTCGCCCGCACCGTCGAGTCCATCCGCGAGATCGGCTCCTTCAACGAGCCGACCTCCTGGGAGTCGATGATCCGCAACTGGCACGTGGAGGGCCTGGCGGTCCGCCCGGACCACCGGATGATCGGCCACACCGGCTTCCTCCTCACCGCCCGTCGCCTCGCCGACGGCGTCGAGCCGCCGATGCGGCGCCGCCGCCCGGCCAAGGGCGCCTACGGCGAGGACTACACCGGCCCCAATGCCGACGGAGGCAGCGGCCGCTGACGCCGCCCCAGCACAGCGTTCAACGACAGGGCGCCGTGACCGAGTTCCCGGACGACACGGAACTCGGCCACGGCGCCCTGTCGTTGGCGTCTGCCGGACCCCGGTCCGGCCCCCGTCGGGGCGGCTCGGTACCGAGGGGCGACGCGGCCGATATCCACGTCCGATATCCCGTACCCCGCCGTTCCCCCACCCTGTGACGTGTGGCACGATGCTGGCCAATCCCCCACCCCCACCGGCACAGCCACCACAGGAGACACTGCCAGTGCAGCAATCCGCCCTCCCGGAACTGGCACACACCCACACCAGGCCGATCCACTGGGTCGCGACCGCCACCGCGCTCGCCGGCGTCGTCGCCCTCTCCTCCCTTCTGCAGCCCAAACCCGCGACAGCCGCCCAGGCCGCGGGCCCGGAGGCCGGGCCCGCCCCCGTCACCACCGCGGCCCCCGCCACCACCGGCGTCGACTTCCCCCTCGAATGCGGCCCCGTACAGGCCCTCGTGGTCAAGAAGGCCAGCGGCGACCTCGACGGCGACGGCGCCCCGGAGACGATCGCCGCGGTGCACTGCGACGCCCCCATGGGAACCCCGCCCGACGGCGTCTACGTCCTCACCCAGGGCGCGGACAGCACGCACGCGCGCGTGGTGGCGACCCTCGTCGACCCCAAGGCCCGCAACACCGTCACGAGCCTCTCCGTCACCGACGGAGCCGTCCTCGCCACACTGCTCGGCTACTCCACGGCCGACGTACCCAGTTGCTGCCCCGACGTGAAGGACAGCGCCAAGTGGCAGTGGAAGGACGACAGGTTCATCCGCTCGACACCCGCGGGCGCCCACAGCGTCTGATCCGGGCCACCGGCCTGTGAGAAATCAGACAGGCGTCACGGTCCGCGGCCGACGCGTCACTCCGCGTCCGGGCCGTAGATCTCGACGCTGTCCGAAACGCGTCGCACATGAATGCAGTCGCCCGGACACTCCCGCGCCGAGTCCACCACGTCCGTCAACAGCGGCAACGGCACCGGGGTCGTGGCCCCCTTGGCCTGGAGCAGCTCGTCGTCGGCGCCCTTGACGTAGGCCAGGCCGTCGATGTCCAGCTCGAACACCTCGGGTGCGTACTGGGCGCAGATCCCGTCGCCGGTACAGAGATCCTGGTCGATCCAGACCTCCAGCTCTTCGCTGCCGACACCGGTCTCCTGCTGCACGCCCATATCTCCTGCCGTTTACTGTCGAGCCGCAAGGGAACCATGCAGGCTCTGACGGGTGTTGAACACTTCGACCCTACCCTCGGCGGCTTCCGGACCGTGTTCGGTGGGTATTCCCCTGGCGTGAGGGAGAGCGCAAGGGTGAAGATCGGACACACCCCGACAGTCTTTGTGATCTAGGGGTTTCAATCGACACCCACCCAGGTAGGGTCTGGAAGCGTCCAGCTCCCCTTGGAGGAGGTGAGGACCGTGGCAGCCCACGACGACGACATGAACCGCGGCATCCGCCCGGGACGAGGGTCCGACGACCCGTCCGGGCAGATTGCCTACCTTGAGCAGGAGATCGCCGTCCTGCGACGCAAGCTCGCCGACTCTCCGCGGCACACGAGGATTCTCGAAGAGCGGATCGTCGAGCTACAGACAAACCTGGCCGGCGTGTCCGCCCAGAACGAACGACTCGCGAACACACTCCGTGAGGCCCGCGACCAGATCGTGGCCCTCAAGGAAGAAGTCGACCGGCTCGCCCAGCCGCCGGCCGGCTTCGGCGTCTTCCTCACGGCGAACGAGGACGGCACGGCCGACATCTTCACCGGGGGCCGCAAACTCCGGGTGAACGTCAGCCCCAGCGTCGAGCTCGAAGAGCTCCGGCGCGGCCAGGAAGTGATGCTCAACGAAGCGCTCAACGTGGTCGAGGCCATGGAGTACGAGAGCGTCGGCGACATCGTCACCCTCAAGGAGATCCTCGAGGACGGCGTACGCGCCCTCGTGCAGGGGCACACCGACGAGGAACGGGTGGTCCGGCTCGCCGAGCCGCTCCTCGACGTCGTCATCCGCCCCGGCGACGCCCTCCTGCTCGAACCCCGCTCCGGCTACGTCTACGAGGTCGTGCCCAAGAGCGAGGTGGAGGAACTCGTCCTCGAAGAGGTTCCCGACATCGGCTACGAGCAGATCGGTGGCCTCGGCGGGCAGATCGAGATGATCCGCGACGCCGTCGAGCTCCCGTACCTCTACCCCGACCTCTTCAAGGAGCACGAGCTGCGCCCGCCCAAGGGCGTCCTGCTCTACGGGCCCCCCGGATGCGGTAAGACGCTCATCGCCAAGGCCGTCGCCAACTCGCTGGCCAAGAAGGTCGCCGAGGTCACCGGTCAGGCCACCGGCAAGAGCTTCTTCCTCAACATCAAGGGTCCCGAGCTGCTCAACAAGTACGTCGGTGAGACCGAGCGGCAGATCCGCCTCGTCTTCCAGCGTGCGAGGGAGAAGGCCTCCGAGGGCACCCCCGTCATCGTCTTCTTCGACGAGATGGAGTCCCTCTTCCGCACCCGGGGCTCCGGCGTCAGCTCGGACGTGGAGAACACCATCGTTCCGCAGCTTCTGGCGGAGATCGACGGTGTCGAGGGCCTGCAGAACGTGGTCGTCATCGGTGCCTCCAACCGCGAGGACATGATCGACCCCGCGATCCTGCGCCCCGGCCGCCTCGACGTGAAGATCAAGATCGAGCGTCCGGACGCCGAAGCGGCGAAGGACATCTTCCAGAAGTACCTCACCGAACGCCTTCCCCTGCACGCCGAGGACGTGGGCGAACACGGCGGCGACAGGACCACCACCGTCCAGAGCATGATCCAGACGGCTGTGGAACACATGTACGCCGAATCCGAGGAAAACCGCTTCCTGGAAGTCACCTACGCCAACGGCGACAAGGAAGTCCTCTACTTCAAGGACTTCAACTCCGGCGCGATGATCGAGAACATCGTCGGCCGGGCCAAGAAAATGGCCATCAAGGACTTCCTCGACCACAACCAGAAGGGCCTTCGGGTCTCCCACCTCCTCCAGGCGTGCGTGGACGAGTTCAAGGAGAACGAGGACCTGCCGAACACCACCAACCCCGACGACTGGGCCCGGATCTCCGGAAAGAAGGGCGAACGGATCGTGTACATCCGTACCCTCATCACCGGAAAGCAGGGCGCGGACACCGGACGCTCCATCGACACGGTGGCGAACACCGGACAGTACCTGTAAGAACAGGGCGGCTGCGGGTGCCCACCACGGGTACCCGCAGCCGACTGCTTTCCGGGCCACGGCTGGAGCAAGGCAATGACGCAAATGATCTCCCCACCAGCGCGGAGGCGTTCTAGGCTCTTCCGTACCGCCGGGTCGCGCAGTGCGGGGACGGGCACCGCACACGCGCCGGAGCACCACCGGTATCTGAGCGGCGCCCACGACCGAGGGTGCCGCCGGGCAAGGAGGGCCGCATGACCGTACGGCGAGTAATGGGCATCGAGACGGAGTACGGCATCTCCGTCCCCGGCCACCCCAACGCCAATGCCATGCTCACCTCGTCCCAGATCGTCAACGCCTACGCGGCGGCGATGCACCGGGCCCGCCGGGCCCGCTGGGACTTCGAGGAGGAGAACCCGCTGCGGGACGCGCGTGGTTTCGACCTCGCCCGCGAGGTCGCCGACTCCAGCCAGCTCACCGACGAGGACATCGGCCTCGCCAACGTCATCCTCACCAATGGCGCGCGCCTCTACGTCGACCACGCGCACCCCGAGTACAGCGCGCCCGAGGTCACCAATCCCCGCGACGCCGTCCTCTGGGACAAGGCCGGCGAGCGGATCATGGCCGAGGCCGCCGAGCGTGCCGCCGCACTGCCCGGCGCGCAGCCCATCCACCTCTACAAGAACAACACCGACAACAAGGGCGCCTCCTACGGGACGCACGAGAACTACCTGATGAAGCGGGAGACCGCCTTCTCGGACATCGTGCGCCACCTGACGCCCTTCTTCGTCTCGCGCCAGGTCGTCACCGGCGCAGGCCGCGTGGGAATCGGCCAGGACGGTCACGAGCACGGCTTCCAGCTCAGTCAGCGCGCCGACTACTTCGAGGTCGAGGTCGGCCTGGAGACGACGCTGAAGCGCCCGATCATCAACACGCGCGACGAGCCGCACGCCGACGCGGAGAAGTACCGCCGCCTCCATGTGATCATCGGTGACGCGAACCTCTCCGAGATCTCGACCTATCTGAAGCTGGGCACGACGGCCCTGGTCCTGTCGATGATCGAGGACGGCTTCATCGCGGTGGACCTGGCGGTCGACCAGCCGGTCCGCACCCTGCACCAGGTGTCCCACGACCCGACCCTGAAGCGGCTGGTCACCCTGCGCAGCGGCCGCACGCTCACCGCGGTCCAGTTGCAGATGGAGTACTTCGAGCTGTCGCGCAAGTACGTGGAGGAGCGGTACGGCTCGGACGCCGACGATCAGACGAAGGACGTCCTCGCACGCTGGGAGGACACCCTGAACCGCCTGGAGAACGACCCGATGAGCCTCGCCGGCGAACTGGACTGGGTCGCCAAGCGGGAGCTCATGGAGGGCTACCGGCGCCGTGACAGCCTCGACTGGGACGCCGCCCGCCTCCACCTCGTCGACCTCCAGTACGCCGACGTACGGGCCGACAAGGGCCTCTACAACCGTCTCGCGGCCCGTGGCCGCATGAAGCGCCTGCTGGACGAGACCGAGGTCGAGCGGGCGATCACGAAGCCCCCGGAGGACACTCGCGCGTACTTCCGCGGCCGCTGCCTGGAGCAGTACGCCGACGATGTCGCCGCCGCCTCCTGGGACTCGGTGATCTTCGATCTGCCGGGTCGGGACTCGCTCCAGCGCGTCCCAACCCTCGAACCTCTTCGCGGAACGCGAAATCACGTCAAGGCGCTCCTGGACCGCTGCCGCACGGCAGAAGACCTGGTCAAGGTGCTCTCGGGCGGCTGAACGACCACCCGGACGCGACCTCCCGGGCGGGGTGGAAACCCTCCCGTCAGGGAATCATCGAGGTGGCCCCCGTACGTTGTGGCAACTGCGGGGCCGATGTCGGACCCGGCTTGTAGGGTCTGATCATCACCGATCGGCAGGAATGCCGACCTGTCGACCATGTCGGGCGAAAGAGCGGGGTGAGGGTTATGGCGACCAAGGACACCGGCGGCGGCCAGCAGAAGGCGACGCGCTCCACGGAGGAGGTCGAGGAGCAGGCGCCCGAGGCGCAGGCTTCGGAGGACCTCAAGGAGCGCCAGGAGAAGCTGAGCGACGACGTGGACTCGGTTCTCGACGAGATCGACGATGTCCTCGAGGAGAATGCCGAGGACTTCGTTCGAAGCTTCGTTCAAAAGGGCGGCGAGTAGCCTTCGATCTGAAGGAATCGGGGACTCGCGGGTTGGGAAGCGAAGGCGACGTGAAGTGCTGTGCGCGGTAGGACGATCAAGCCGCGCGCAGCCCCCGCCCGCGGCGGTCGGACTCCGACGGCCTGCGGAGGCAGTGCCTGTTACGCAGGTTGATCACTGCCGTCGGAGGGGTAGGGTCCGTGGCATATCGTGCTTCAACTGCAATTCCGGCCTCGGCCTGTTGAGGGTTGACCCCGCAGGCGCGCACCGAGCAGCCGAATACCTGGAAGGAAACGCGTGGAAGCCAACACTCGTAGCACCGGGCGTCTACCGGCTGCCTTCCTGACGCCCGGGTCCTCGTCCTTCATGGACTTTCTCTCCGATCACCAGCCGGAGCTGCTGCCCGGCAAGCGGCAGCTGCCCCCGACGCAGGGTGTGATCGAGGCGCCGCACGGCACGACGATCGTCGCGGTGACGTTCCCCGGTGGTGTCGTGCTCGCCGGTGACCGTCGCGCCACGATGGGCAATGTCATCGCGCAGCGGGACATCGAGAAGGTCTTCCCGGCTGATGAGTACTCGGCCGTCGGAATCGCCGGTACCGCCGGTCTGGCCGTCGAGATGGTGAAGCTGTTCCAGCTGGAGCTGGAGCACTTCGAGAAGGTCGAAGGAGCGCAGCTCTCGCTCGAGGGCAAGGCGAACCGCCTGTCGACCATGATCCGTTCCAATCTGGGCATGGCCATGCAGGGGCTGGCGGTCGTGCCCCTCTTCGCCGGATTCGACGTGGACCGGGACCGCGGCCGGATCTTCTCCTACGACGTCACGGGCGGCCGCTCCGAGGAGCACAACTACGCCGCCACCGGCTCCGGCTCGGTCTTCGCGCGCGGGGCGATGAAGAAGCTCTTCCACAACAGCCTGACCGAGGACGAGGCCACGACCCTCGTGGTCCAGGCCCTCTACGACGCGGCGGACGACGACTCGGCGACCGGTGGTCCCGATGTCGCGCGCCGGATCTACCCCATCGTCACCGTGATCACCGAGGACGGCTTCCGCCGGCTCACCGACGAGGAGTCGTCGGAGATCGCCCGTTCGATCCTGGCGCGTCGCCTGGAGCAGCCGGACGGCCCGCGCGCCGCCCTGCTGTAGCGGCGGCCCCGTTCTCATCCCAGGTGATCCAGTGACTTCGACAGAAAGGGACGGATAACCGGTGTCGACGCCGTTCTATGTCTCACCCCAGCAGGCGATGGCCGACCGCGCCGAGTACGCCCGCAAGGGCATCGCGCGCGGCCGCAGCCTCGTTGTGATCCAGTACGCCGACGGCATCGTGTTCGTCGGTGAGAATCCGTCCCGTGCGCTGCACAAGTTCAGCGAGATCTACGACCGGATCGGCTTCGCGGCCGCCGGCAAGTACAACGAGTACGAGAACCTGCGGATCGGTGGCGTGCGGTACGCCGATCTCCGTGGGTACACCTATGACCGTGACGACGTGACCGCCCGCGGTCTGGCCAACGTGTACGCCCAGACACTGGGCACGATCTTCTCCTCGGCGGGCGAGAAGCCCTACGAGGTGGAGCTGGTGGTGGCCGAGGTCGGCGCCACGCCGGACGGGGACCAGATCTACCGCCTGCCGCACGACGGCTCGATCGTGGACGAGCACGGTTCGGTGGCGGTCGGGGGCAACGCCGAGCAGATCAGCAGCTACCTGGATCAGCGTCACCGGGAGGGCATGAACCTGGCCGAGGCGCTGAAGCTGGCCGTACAGGCCCTGTCGCGCGACACCAGCGGCACGGAGCGGGAGATTCCCGCCGAGCGCCTGGAGGTGGCCGTGCTGGACCGCACGCGGCCGCAGTCGCGCAAGTTCAAGCGGATCGTGGGCCGTCAGCTGGGCCGGCTGCTGGAGACGGACGGCGCGACCACGGAGGCGGAGAGCTCCGAGGAGGAGTGACACCGCTCGCGATTCACCCCTTGTGCGCCCCGGTCGATGATTCGGCCGGGGCGCAGGGCGTCTCAGGAGGCGTTCGGTGGCGCCGTGGAGGCCCGTACGACCAGTTCGACGGGGATGTCCCCGCCGTCCGGCGTGCGGCCCTCCAGGACGGCAAGGAGGGCCCGCATGCCTCGTTCGCCGAACAGCTCGGCGTCCAGCCGTACGGTCGTCAGCTCGGGGTCGAGGGCGGTGGCCAGGGCGAGATCGTCCAGGCCGGTGACGGACACGTCGTCGGGGACACGCAGGCCGAGGCGCCGTAGGGCCTTGTAGGCGCCGGCCGCGAGTTTGTCGTCGTCGCAGACGACGGCGGTGGGGCGGGGCCCCGGAGCGCTCAGCGCCGCCTCCGCGGCGGCCAGGGCGCCGTCGATGGAGATCGGGGCGGAGGCGGTGCGCAGCGAGGTCCCCGCCGCCGCGCCGACCCGGGCGGCGAGCTCACGCGCGCGTACCTCGAAGGTCCAGGACGGGATGTCGGCCGCGAGGTGCAGGAAACGGCGGTGGCCGAGACCCAGCAGATGGTCGGCGACCTGGCGGACGCCGTCGACGATGTCGAGGTTGACGGTGGCGGCGCCCAGGCTTCCGGAGGGGTCGCTGTCCAGCATCACCAGGGGCAGCTGGTCGCCGCGGATGGCGGTCAGCGCGTCGGCGGCCATCGAGGAGGCGAGGACGCCGTCGAGGGCGGCCTGGGCGGAGGCGAAGGGGTCGCGGGCGGGGCCCACGCCCTCGGGGGAGGGGTAGAGGACCACTCCGAAGCCGTGCTCGGCCGCGACCCGCGCCGCCCCGGTGTAGACGCCGGCGAAGAACTCCGTCGTGAGCGCGGGGACCACGAGCAGGACCGTGCGGGTGCGGCCGAGGCGCAGGTTGCGGGCGGCGAGGTTGGGCCGGTAGCCGAGTTCGCGGGCCGCCTCCCGTACGCGCTGCGCGGTGGTCTCGGAGACGCGGCCGCGCCATTTGTCGCCGAGGACGAGGGAGACGGCGGCCTGGGAGACCCCCGCGGCCTGGGCGACGTCACGGCTCGTGGGGCGCGTGCTACCTCGTGCCACCGTGGGCCTGCTCCTTCGTATGGACTGGCGAACAGCGCACATGGTACGTATGACTGGAGACGTTATACGTAAAACCTCGAGGTGATCCACCGCCTCGGGCGAGCCGACGGAGGCGGGACATTGGCCGCGGGATACCTCGAGATCCTCAGGGCGAAGCACGCCGCCCGGCTGCTGACCGGCACGCTCGTCGGCCGGCTGCCCAACGCCACGGCCGCCATCGCGATCGTGCTGTTCGTGCGCGCGCAGGGGGGCACCTACAGCCTCGCGGGCGCGCTGGCGGCCGTGTACGGCGTCGCCAACGCCGTCGGGCAGCCGCTGCTGGGAAGGCTGGTCGACACCCACGGTCAGCCGCGGGTCCAGTTGCCCGCGGCGCTCGTCTCGGCCCTCGCCATGGCGGTCTTCGCCTTCGTGGGCGCGGACCCGCTGCCGCTCGCGTACCTGTCGGTGGCGGCCGCCGGACTCTTCACGCCGCCCCTGGAGGGCGGTCTGCGGGCGCTCTGGCCGTCGGTGCTGCGCCGCGAGGACCAGGTGCACACGGCGTACGCGATGGACGCGGTGGCGCAGGAGGTGATGTTCACCGTGGGGCCGCTGCTGGTGACCCTGTGCGTGTCGGTGTGGTCGGCGCAGGGTGCCCTGCTGGTGCTGAACGCGGTCGGGGTGCTGGGCGCGCTGTCGGTGGTCGTGTCGCCCCCCTCGCGCGCGTGGCGGTCGGCCCCCCGCGCGGCGCACTGGCTGGGCGCGCTGCGGTCGCCCGGTCTGCTGGCGCTCCTCGGCGCGTTCCTGTTCATCGGTGTCGCGCTCGGCTCCATCACGGTGGCGTCCGTGCCGTACGCGGACGACCACGGTGGTGACGCGGTCTACGGCTGGCTGATGGCGGCGCTGGGGCTCGGCGCGCTGCTCGGTGGTGTGGTGTACGGGGCGCGGCAGTGGGCGGGGCCGCCGGAGCGGCGACTGCGGTGGCTGGTGGCGCTTCTGGCGGTGTGTTATCTGCCCCTGACGCTGATGCCGGGTGCGGTGGCCATGGTGGCGCTGACGGCGCTCGCGGGCGTGTTCCTGGCGCCCGCCATCGCGTGCGCGTTCGTCATCGTGGACCGGCACGCGCCGCGCGGGACGGTGACGGAGGCGTTCTCCTGGCTGGTGACGACCTTCACGGTCGGCGCGTCGGTGGGAACGGGCCTGGCGGGTCCGGTGATAGAGGCCGGCGGCGCGCTGTGGGGGTTCACGGTGCCGGCTGTCGCGGGTGCCGTATCGCTGGTGGTTTTGCTGGCCACAGGGCGGGTACTTGCAGTTCCCGCCGGGAGTGGGGTGGTTGCGGCTTCATCGGAAAATGATCCAAACCGTGCTGCCGAACCCCGTTTCAGTTCAGGGGATCGGGCGTAATGTTCACTCATGGACCGCCGCATTTTCGGGCTGGAGAACGAGTACGGCGTCACATGTACGTTCAGGGGACAGCGCCGGCTGTCTCCCGACGAGGTGGCGCGGTACCTCTTCCGCCGTGTCGTGTCATGGGGCCGAAGCAGCAATGTCTTTCTGCGAAACGGCGCCCGCCTCTATCTCGACGTGGGATCGCATCCGGAATACGCGACACCGGAATGTGACAACGTGACCGAGTTGGTCACCCACGACAAGGCCGGCGAGCGCATTCTCGAAGGACTCCTGGTGGACGCGGAACGACGCCTGCACGAGGAAGGAATCGCGGGCGACGTCTACCTCTTCAAGAACAACACGGACTCGGCGGGCAACTCTTATGGTTGCCACGAGAACTACCTGGTGGCCCGGCACGGGGAGTTCTCCCGGCTCGCGGACATCCTGATCCCGTTCCTGGTGACCCGCCAGCTGCTGTGCGGCGCGGGCAAGGTGCTTCAGACGCCCCGTGGGGCGGTCTACTGCGTCAGTCAGCGGGCCGAGCACATCTGGGAGGGCGTCTCCTCCGCGACGACCCGCTCGCGGCCCATCATCAACACGCGCGACGAGCCGCACGCGGACGCCGAGCGTTACCGCCGTCTGCATGTCATCGTCGGCGACTCCAACATGTCCGAGACGACCATGCTGCTGAAGGTCGGCGCGACCGACCTGGTGCTGCGCATGATCGAAGCGGGCACGGTGATGCGGGATCTGACGCTGGAGAACCCGATCCGGGCGATCCGCGAGGTCAGCCACGACATCACCGGCCGACGCAAGGTGCGGCTGGCCAGCGGCCGGGAGGCCTCCGCGCTGGAGGTGCAGCGGGAGTACTACGAGAAGGCCGTGGACTTCGTCGAGCGCCGGGGCGTGCGTACCGGCACCGTCGACCAGGTCCTGGAGCTGTGGGGCCGCACGCTGGACGCGATCGAGGCGGAGGACCTCGACCGGATCGGCACCGAGATCGACTGGGTCATGAAGTACAAGCTCATCGAGCGGTACCGGGCCAAGCACAACATGACCATGTCGCATCCCCGGGTGGCGCAGATAGACCTCGCTTATCACGACATTCACCGTCGTCGTGGTCTGTACTACCTGTTGGAGCGAAAGGGCCAAGCCGCGCGGATCTGCAACGACTTGAAGATCTTCGAGGGCAAGTCGGTGCCGCCGCAGACCACCAGGGCCCGTTTGCGCGGCGACTTCATCCGCCGCGCACAGGAACAGCGCCGGGACTTCACGGTGGACTGGGTGCACCTGAAGCTCAACGACCAGGCACAGCGCACCGTGTTGTGCAAGGACCCGTTCCGGTCGGTGGACGACCGGGTGGAGAAGCTGATCGCCGGAATGTGAGTGACGCGTTCCGCACGCGCTGCGGAACGCGACACGGGCGCCGTACGTTCCCGTACGGCGCCCTTCGCATGTCCGCAAACGTCGCTAAGGTAGCGCGCACGCCATCAGAAGATCGACCGATTACGAGGCTTTCATCGTGCGCCGACGCTCACTCATCCTTGCCGCCGTACCCGCGGGACTGGTCACTCTCGCCGCGTGCGGCGACGACAAGTCCGACTCGAGCAAGGCGAGCGACAGCGCGTCGTCCTCCGCCGGGGCCACGCCTCCACCGAAGATCGTGGACGGCCCGCTGCCGGCCATCACGGCGGGCGTGAAGTTCGACGAGAAGCCGACGGTCGCCAAGGGCAGCGGTGAGCCCTCGGACCAGCTGGCGGTGAAGACGGTGATCGCGGGCAGTGGCAAGACCGTCGCCGAGAACGACTACATCCAGGCCAACTGTCTCGGTCAGATCTGGGACAGCGCGAAGGTCCTCCTCAACACCTACGACACCAAGAAGCCGCTGTTCACCCAGCTCGCGCAGGGCGGCACCATCGACGGCTGGCGCTATGCGCTGACGGGCAAGAAGACCGGCAGCCGGGTGCTCTTCTCGGTGCCGCCGACCTGGGCCTTCGGTAAGGACGGCGACGCGGACACCGGCATCAAGGGCACCGACACGCTGGTGTTCGTCTTCGACATCCAGGACACCTTCAACGCGAAGAGCTCGGCCAAGGGCGAGGACGTGCCGCAGGACGACGCCTCCGTGCCGAAGGTGGGTACCAACACCGACGGCAAGGCGCCCTCGATCGAGATCCCCAAGTCGGACCCGCCGGCCAAGCTGGTGTCGAACTACGTGATCGAGGGAGACGGCCCGAAGCTCGCGGCGGACGACACCGTGCTGGTGCAGTACAAGGGCGTCGTCTGGGACACCGGCAAGGAGTTCGACTCCTCGTACAGCCGCAGTTCGCTGACCTCGTTCTCGCTCCAGCAGGTGGTGAAGGGCTGGGCGCAGGGACTGACCGGCAAGAAGGTGGGCAGCCGGGTCGTCATCGTCGTTCCGCCGTCGCTGGGGTACGGCGACAGCCCGCCGAGCGGCAGCGGCATCGAGAAGGACTCCACGATGGTCTTCTCGGTGGACATCATCGCCAAGGTGTGAGGCGGGCGAAGGTGTAAGACTGTCCGTGTTGCCTTTCCGTGAGACATGCAGGAGCCAGTGACGTGAGCATTGAGAAGCCCGAGATCGACTTCCCCGGCGGCGAGCCCCCGGCGGACCTCGAGATCAAGGACATCTGGGAGGGCGACGGCGAGGTCGCGCAGGCCGGCCACAACGTCAGCGTCCACTACGTCGGTGTCGCCTTCAGCACCGGTGAGGAGTTCGACGCCAGCTGGAACCGCGGGACGCCGTTCCGCTTCCCGCTCGGCGGCGGACGCGTCATCAAGGGCTGGGACCAGGGCGTGCAGGGCATGAAGGTCGGCGGCCGTCGCCAGCTGACCATCCCGGCTCACCTCGCCTACGGCGACCAGAGCCCCACCCCGGCGATCAAGCCCGGTGAGACGCTGATCTTCGTCGTGGACCTGCTCGGGGTCTGACCGTCGTACGACCAGTGTTGATCATCTGGGGTCCATGCCCGCCCGGGCATGGACCCTCGGCTTTTGTCCGGGCGCCGCGGGGCGGTACGGTCGTCGATCGTAAGCACCATAGGGGAGGCGAAGGGCGTCGATGGCCATTGCCAAGGCCGAGCGGCTGATGAACCTGGCGCTGTGTCTGCTCGGGACGCGCCGGCCGCTCAGCAAGCGTGAGCTGCGCGATTCCATCGAGGCGTATGTCGAGACCTTCCGGCCGGGCAACGGCGGGGCGGGGTCGGACGACTCCTTCAACCGGATGTTCGAGCGGGACAAGGACGATCTTCGCGAGCTCGGCCTGGTCATCGAGACCGTGGAGAGCCTGGACGGCGAGATCGGCTACCTCGCCCGCCGCGACAGCAACCGGCTGCCACCCATCACCCTGGACGCCGAGGAGGCCGCGGCGCTGGGCCTGGCCGCCAAGGTGTGGCAGCAGGCGCGGCTGGCCGGTGCCGCGAGCGGCGCCCTGCAGAAGCTGCGCGCGGCGGGGCTCCCCGAGGACGTCGACCCGTACGAGGCACACGGCGCCCTGGAGCCCCGGATCCCCGTGCACGAGGCCGCGTTCGAGCCGCTGATGCTGGCCTGCCGCGACCGTCGGCCCGTCATGTTCGACTACCGCAAGGCCACCGCCGCGCGCCCGGAACCCCGCAACGTCGAACCGTGGGCGCTGGAGTGCTGGCGCGGCCACTGGTACCTGGCCGGCTTCGACCGCGACCGGGGCGCCGAGCGGGTCTTCCGGCTGTCGAGGATCACTGGCAGGGTGCGCTCGCGCGGGGCGAGCTTCACCGTGCCGGTCCCCGATGTCGTCACCGTCCGTGAGACCGTCGCGAGTTGGGCGGGCGAGACCGCCGACCGCAGCGCGCTGATCCGGCTGCGTACGGACGCCGGGTACCCCTTGCGGGCGAAGGCCACCGCGGTGCGGGAACTCGGCGACGGCTGGGACGAGTTGGAGATTCCGTACGGGCACGGTCTGGACGCCTGGCTGGTGGAGTTCGGGCCGGACGTGGTGGTCCTCGACCCCGCCGAGCTGCGCGCGGACGTCGTGGACCGGCTACGCGCCGTGGCCAAGGGCTGAGGGGGAGCGAGCAACACAGTGGCAGGCAAACCGGTCAGGCCGACGAACGCCATCGACCAGACGCGGCGGATGCTCTCCCTGGTGACGTATCTCAGGGAGCGCCCCGGCGCGCGGATCGAGGACGTGGCGCGCGCGTTCGGGATCACCGAGGACGAACTGGTCTCGGACCTCGACGTGCTGCCGATGTGCGGCACCAGCTTCCGCGGCGGCGATCTCCTCGACATCGACACAGACGGTGAACGCATCTGGTGGCACAACCCGGCCGCGCTCGGCGCGGAGGCCGCCGAACCGCTGCGGCTGGCCGCCGACGAGGCGACCGCGCTGCTGGTGGCGGCCCGGGCGGTGTCCACGCTGCCCGGCCTGCGCGAGGGCGACCGGCAGGCGCTGCTGCGGGCGACCGCCAAGGTGGAGGCCGCGGCCGGTGAGGCGGCGGGCGCGAGCGCGCGGCTGTCGGTGACGTTCGAGTCGGAGGGTGGGGTCTTCGCGGACGTCGACCGGGCGATCTCCGAGCGGCGCCGGCTGTGGATCCGTTACTACTCGCCCGCGCGCGACCAGGTCACCGAGCGCGAGATCGACCCCATCCGGCTGGTCAGCGTCGGGCACACGTACGTGGAGGCCTGGTGCCGCCGCTCCGAGGCGCGCCGCACCTTCCGGCTGGACCGGGTCGCCGAGATCAAGATCCTCGACGAGCCGTCCGCACCGCCCGAGATCGAGCTGCGGGACCTGTCGGAGGGGCTCGTGCAGCCGGCCGCCGAGGACCCGGAGGTCGTCGTCGAGGTCGGCCCGGGCGGCCGCTGGGTCGCCGAGTACTACCCGCACGACAGCGCCGATGAGCTTCCCGACGGCGGACTGCGTATTACCCTGCGCACGCCCGAACCCGCCTCGCTCAGGCGGCTGGCGCTGCGGCTCGGCCGGGACGGCCGGATCGTGTCGCCGCCGGAGCTGGCCGACAGCGCCCGCCGGGCCGCCAGTGAGGCGCTGGCGGCGTACGACGGGATCGAGGTGCCGGGCGCGGCCGGGGGGCCGCACGCGGTGCGCGGCGAGCAGCCGGGACAGCGGGGCGAAAGTCCGTTCGAGGGGCGGGAGCAGGGGCTTTGAGCGAGTCGACGGCGTCCGGTGTGCGGGGCATCTCGGTGTCCTCCGCGTTCGCCGGCATGCGCAGTGCGGGCCCGGTGCGCTTCCGGGCCGGGTGCCCCGACTGCCGGGGTGCCTTCGAGCTGGCGGCGAGTGCCCTGCGCCTGGCGATCGGCGCGTCCAGCCGGACCACCTTCTACTCCTTCACCTGCCCCGGCTGCGGTGCCGCCGTGCGCAAGCCGGCCGGCGAGCGGATCGTCGAACTGCTCACCGGCGGCGGAGTCAGGACCCTGCGGCTGCACACCCCTTAGGACGGTCTAGGCTCGGCCCCATGTTCTGGCCGATGTTCGCGGTTGCCATGGGTTTCGCCGGTCTCGCCGTTCTCGCGGTGTTCGCCGTACAGGTCTTCTCGGAGGCGCGGCTTCTGGGACGGCAGGTCGCGGAGTCCGCGCGCCGGATCGACCGGGCGGCCCAGGATCTGGAACGGGCGGCCGCGAGCGCGGCCCGCGCTGTGGACACTCTGTGACGACCGCTGTGGCGACCCTCGGGCGGCGCTGTGGGCGTCCTGTGAGTCCTGCGGCCAATGCGTTTTGGGCCACTTCGCCCTCCCGCCCCGATGGGGCGGGCAGGTACGCTGCTGGTCGCGGCTCGGAGAACGAGGCCCGGACCGCGGACCGGGAGTACGCACAGGGATTGCCTCACGTTTACCCCTGAGCGTTACGATCGCTGTCAACACGATCGTTCGGACAGGTGTCCGACCGGTCGGACGGCAACCCACCCCCGCAGCCTCGGTGAGAAGGTAAAGACTTATGTTCGGAAGGCTCGGCGCCCCCGAGATCATTCTCATCCTCGTCGTCGTCATCCTGCTGTTCGGCGCCAAGAAGCTTCCCGACATGGCGCGCTCGCTCGGCAAGTCCGCTCGCATCCTCAAGAGCGAGGCGAAGGCGATGAAGGAAGAGGGCGGCAGCACGGCCACCCCGGCCGGACCGCCCAACAACGACGAGCAGCCCCCGGCTCAGCGCACCATCCAGGCTTCCCCCGGCGACGTGACCAGCTCCCGTCCGGTCTCCGAGCCGACGGACACGACCAAGCGCTGACGCAGGGCCGGTGACCTCCGGCCCGCCGCACGAGATGGGAACGTGGGTTGCTGAAGCCTGCCCGCAAAGAGGAGAAGGACCCCGAGGGGCGGATGCCCCTCGCGGATCATCTTCGTGAGCTCCGCAACCGGCTCGCGAAGGCGATGCTGGCCATCGTCCTCGTGACGGTCGTAGCCGCCTTCTTCTACAACGACATCATCAACTTCCTCACCAAGCCGATCCTCGACTCGGTCGGCTGTGGGAAGACTTTCGAAGAGATCGCGGGCCAGCTCAATTCGGGCGACGCCACCAACAAGTGCGCGAGCATCACGATCAACGGTCTGCTCGCGCCCTTCACGCTCGCCCTCCAGGTCTCCCTGATGGCCGGCGTCGTCTTCGCCTCGCCGGTCTGGCTCTACCAGTTGTGGGCCTTCATCGCCCCGGGCCTGCACAACCACGAGCGCAAGTACGCCTACGCGTTCGTCGGCCTGGGCGCCCCGCTCTTCCTGGGCGGCGGCTACTTCGCCTACGCGGTGCTGCCGACCACCGCGAAGGTGCTGATCGACTTCACCCCGGGCGGCGTCAGCAACCTCCTGCCGCTGGACGACCTGCTCCAGCTCGTCACGCGCATGGTCGTCGTCTTCGGCCTCTCCTTCGAGCTGCCGCTGCTGCTGGTCTTCCTCAACCTCACCGGGATGGTCACCGGCAAGCGCATGCTCGGCTGGTGGCGCGCCATGATCATCGGCATCACGGTGTTCGCCGCCGTCGCCACGCCCAGCACCGACCCCATCTCGATGCTGGCGCTCGCCGGACCGATCTGGATCCTGTACTTCGGCGCGACCGCCTTCTCCCTGTTGAACGACCGACGCAGGCGCCGCCGAGACGCCCTCGGGCCCGCCGACGACGAGGCCTCCGAGCTGGACCTCAGCCCCGAGGCCATCGGCGAGGTCGAGTCGGTGACCGCGAGCCGCGCGCTGCCGGAGCAGTCGACCACGGAGCGGGTGAACGGTTATGACGACGTGACCTGACGAGCACCGGAGAGCTCCTAAGGTCATCCCCGTGACCAGCGAGATCACCCTCTTCGTCCATCCCGCGGCGGGCCGCGGCCGGGGCGCTCACGCAGCGCGGCCGGCCGCTTCCGCGTTGCGGTCGGCCGGCTACACGGTGCGCACGGTCCTCGGCGTGAACGCCGAGGACGCCCTCGTCCGCGCGCGTGCCGCGGTCGCCGACGGCACCGGCGCCGTGATCGCCGTCGGCGGCGACGGGCTGGCCCACCTCGCGCTCCAGGCCGTCGCCGGCACCCGGACCCCGCTCGGCCTGGTCGCCGCCGGTACCGGCAACGACTTCGCCCGCGCCCTCGGCCTGCCCGTCCGGGATCCGGCGGCCGCGGCCCGGCTGGTCGCCGACGCCCTCAAGGGCGCCCGGATCCGCGACCTCGACCTCGGCCGGGTCGGCGACCGCTGGTTCGGCACCGTCCTCGCCTCCGGCTTCGACTCCCGCGTCAACGACCGGGGCAACCGCATGCGATGGCCTGTCGGACGCGCCAGGTACGACCTCGCGATGCTGGCGGAACTGGCCGCGTTCCGCCCGTTCCCGTACCGCATCACGCTCGACGACGGAGCCGTCCGGGAGGTCGAGGCCACCCTCGTCGCCGTCGGCAACGGATCCTCCTACGGCGGCGGCATGCGGATCTGCCCGGGCGCCGACCTCACCGACGGACTGTTCGACGTCACGGTCGTCGGGGACTGCAGCCGGACGACGCTGCTGCGGGTGTTCCCGAGGGTGTACCGGGGGACGCACATCGACCATCCGAAGGTCACCGTGTTCCGGGCGGCGAAGGTCGAGATCGCGGCGGAGGGCGTGTCGGGTTACGCGGACGGGGAGCGGCTCGGGGAGCTGCCGCTCACCGCGCGGTGCGTGCCGGGCGCGGTGCGGCTCATCGGCCCCTGAAACGGGCCGCCCGTGCGCCCGTGAGCTGGGCGTACCGAGGTTTGGCAAGACCGGATCCGGATAATGATCGTCCTGTTGTCAGTGCGGCCCGGTACGCTCGAAAGCACGATGACAGAGGATCTCTCACCGGCCGAGCGGTACGCGGCAGCACGCAAGCGCGCTGTCGAGCAGGCCACTTCGCTCGCGTCCTTCCGCGAGATGTACGACTTCGGTCTCGACCCCTTCCAGATCGAGGCCTGCCAGGCACTCGAGGCGGGCAAGGGCGTCCTGGTCGCCGCCCCCACCGGCTCCGGCAAGACGATCGTGGGCGAGTTCGCCGTCCACCTCGCTCTCCAGCAGGGCAAGAAGTGCTTCTACACGACACCCATCAAGGCGCTGTCGAACCAGAAGTACTCCGACCTGTGCCGGCGCTACGGCAGCGACAAGGTCGGTCTGCTCACCGGCGACAACAGCGTCAACTCCGACGCCCCGGTGGTCGTGATGACCACCGAGGTGCTGCGGAACATGCTGTACGCCGGCTCGCAGACCCTTCTCGGCCTCGGGTACGTGGTCATGGACGAGGTGCACTACCTCTCCGACCGCTTCCGGGGCGCCGTGTGGGAAGAGGTGATCATCCACCTCCCCGAGTCGGTCACCCTGGTCTCGCTGTCGGCGACCGTGTCCAACGCCGAGGAGTTCGGCGACTGGCTGGACACCGTGCGCGGCGACACCGAGGTGATCGTCTCCGAGCACCGGCCCGTGCCGCTGTTCCAGCACGTGCTCGCCGGGCGGCGGATGTACGACCTCTTCGAGGAGGGCGAGGGCCAGCGCAGAGCCGTCAACCCCGACCTCACGCGGCTGGCCCGCATGGAGGCGAGCCGGCCCTCGTACCAGGACCGCAGGCGTGGCCGCAACATGCGCGAGGCCGACCGCGAGCGGGAGCGCAGGCAGCGCTCGCGCGTGTGGACACCGGGACGGCCGGAGGTCATCGAGCGGCTCGACGCCGCCGGGCTGCTGCCCGCCATCACCTTCATCTTCAGCCGTGCCGCCTGCGAGGCCGCCGTCCAGCAGTGCCTGCACGCCGGGCTGCGGCTGAACGACGAGGAGGCGCGCGCCGAGGTCCGCGCCCTGGTCGAGGAGCGCACCGTCGCCATCCCCCACGAGGACCTGCACGTCCTCGGCTACTACGAGTGGCTGGAGGGCCTGGAGCGCGGCATCGCCGCCCACCACGCGGGCATGCTGCCGACCTTCAAGGAGGTCGTCGAGGAGCTGTTCGTGCGCGGCCTGGTCAAGGCCGTCTTCGCGACCGAGACGCTCGCCCTCGGCATCAACATGCCCGCCCGCTCGGTGGTGCTGGAGAAGCTCGTCAAGTGGAACGGCGAGCAGCACGCCGACATCACCCCCGGCGAGTACACCCAGCTCACCGGCCGCGCGGGCCGACGGGGCATCGACGTCGAGGGGCACGCCGTCGTGCTCTGGCAGCGCGCGATGAGCCCCGAGCACCTCGCCGGGCTCGCGGGCACCCGCACGTATCCGCTGCGCTCCAGCTTCAAGCCGTCGTACAACATGGCGGTCAACCTGGTCGAGCAGTTCGGGCGGCACCGCTCGCGCGAGCTGCTGGAGACCTCGTTCGCGCAGTTCCAGGCGGACCGGTCGGTGGTCGGGATCTCCCGGCAGGTGCAGCGCAACGAGGAGGGGCTCGAGGGCTACAAGGAGTCCATGACCTGCCACCTCGGGGACTTCGACGAGTACGCGCGGCTGCGCCGCGACCTCAAGGACCGCGAGACCGAACTGGCCAAGCAGGGCGCGAGCCAGCGGCGCGTCGAGGCCGCCGTGGCGCTGGAGAAGCTCAAGCCGGGGGATGTCATCCATGTGCCGACCGGCAAGTACGCCGGACTGGCGCTGGTCCTCGACCCGGGTCTGCCCGCCGGCCGGGCCAACGGCCATCGCGGCTTCGAGCAGCACGACGGGCCGCGGCCGCTGGTCCTCACCTCCGAGCGACAGGTCAAGCGGCTGGCCTCGATGGACTTTCCGGTGCCGGTCGAGGCGCTGGACCGGATGCGGATCCCCAAGTCCTTCAACCCGCGCTCGCCGCAGTCCCGCCGCGATCTCGCCTCCGCGCTGCGCACCAAGGCCGGGCACATCCACCCGGAGCGGGCCCGCAAGCAGCGCTCGCAGGCCGCGGACGACCGTGAGATCGCCCGGCTGCGCACCGAGATCCGCGCCCACCCCTGCCACGGCTGCTCCGACCGTGAGGACCACGCCCGCTGGGCCGAGCGCTACCACCGGCTGCTGCGGGACACCTCGCAGCTGGAGCGCCGTATCGAAGGACGCACCAACACGATCGCCCGCACGTTCGACCGGATCGTGGCGCTCCTGACCGAGCTCGACTATCTGCGGGGCAACGAGGTCACCGAGCACGGCAAGCGGCTCGCCCGGCTCTACGGCGAGCTCGATCTGCTCGCGAGCGAATGCCTGCGCGCGGGCGTCTGGGAGGGGCTGGCTCCCGCCGAACTGGCCGCCTGTGTCTCGGCGTTGGTCTACGAGTCGCGGGCTGGGGACGACGCCATGGCGCCGAAGCTGCCCTCGGGCAAGGCGAAGGCCGCGCTCGGCGAGATGGTGCGCATCTGGGGCCGGCTGGACGCCCTGGAGGAGGACTTCCGGATCAGCCAGACCGAAGGCGTGGGGCAGCGCGAGCCCGATCTCGGCTTCGCCTGGTCGGCCTATATGTGGGCCTCCGGCAAGGGCCTCGACGAGGTGCTGCGCGAGGCGGAGATGCCCGCCGGTGACTTCGTGCGCTGGTGCAAGCAGGTCATCGACGTACTCGGGCAGATCGCGGCGGCGGCGCCCGCCTCGGCCGGGGGCTCGACGGTGGCGAAGAACGCCCGAAAGGCGGTCGACGAGCTGTTGCGGGGGGTTGTCGCCTACTCGTCGGTCGGGTGACGGCGTCCGGCGGACGCGGGTGGCGCGTGGCTGGTCACACCCGCGCGGCGGGGCCGCATGTCGACACGACCCCGCGCTTCCCGGCAGCTCACCTCAGCCCCGGTCGAGATACGCCCGCCACCCCCCGTACGCCGTGATGTCCGCCGCGTCGCCGAGGGCGCCCGGTTCGCACAGGAAGCCGGGGGCCCGGGTGACGTCGGTGAGTTCGACGCTGCCCAGGGTCATCGGGCGGGGGAGCGCGGCGAGCAGGTTGCCGAGACCCTCGGCCGGGAGACGCCAGACCTCCACCTCGATCGCGGCGCCGCCCTCGCCCACGTGCACGAGACCCGGCTTGGGCGGGGCCGTGCGCAGGGCGTGCAGGCGGTAGACGGGGGACGTCGTGGTCGTACGGTCCAGCACCGCGCCCAGGGAGAGCAGCTGGGGGTTGAGGGGCTGGCCGGTCAGGTGGGCGCCCGCCACCGCCACGTACACCTCGGGGCGCAGCAGGTCCGCGATCCGGGCCAGCCGGTCGTCCGTGAAGGCCGGGCCGACCAGCATCACGCCGAAGGGCAGGCCGTTCACCTCGCCGGCCGGGACGGCCACCGCCGCCAGGTCGAAGAGGTTGGTGGAGTTGGTGAACCGGCCCAGGCGGGCGTTGGCGCCCAGCGGGTCGGCGGCGACCTCGGCGAGGGTGGGGTGGCCGGGGGCGGTGGGCAGCAACAGGGCATCGGAGTCGGCCAGTTCGGCCAGGGCGCGGGTGCGCAGGGCCGTCAGGCGTTCGGTGTCCGTGTAGAGCCGGTGGGCCGGGATGTCCCGGGCCCGGGTGATGATGCCCGCGACGGTCGGGTCCAGGCCCTCGCCGCCCTCCGCGGTCAACTTGTCGACAAACGCACCCACGGCGGTGTAGCGCTCGGCGACGAACGCGCCCTCGTAGAGCATCGCGGCGGCCTCGGTGAACGGGGTGAGGTCGATACTGCGGATCTCGGCCCCGGCCGCCCCGAGCCGCCGTACCGCCGCCTCGTAGGCCGCCGCCCAGCCCTGGTCCAGCTCGCCCAGCTGGTCGCGGGGCGGGACCGCGATCCGCCAGGGCCCGGGGGCGCGGGCGGGGAGCGCGGGGAGGGCGCGGCCGGCCGGCGACGCCATGTGGGCCAGGGCCCGTTCCGCCTCGGGAAGCGTGCGGGCGAAGACCGTCACACAGTCGATCGAGGCGCAGGCCGGGACGACGCCCTCGGTGGGGACCAGCCCCCGGGTGGGCTTGAGACCGACGATGCCGTTGAAGGCGGCCGGGACCCGCCCCGAACCCGCCGTGTCCGTGCCCAGGGCGAGGTCGGCGATGCCGAGGGCCACCGCGACGGCCGAACCGGAGCTGGAGCCGCCGCTCACCCGCGACGGGTCGACGGCGCCCCGCACCGCGCCGTGCGGGGAGCGGGTCCCGACCAGCCCGGTCGCGAACTGGTCCAGGTTGGTGGTGCCCAGCACCAGCGCGCCGGCCGCGCGGAGGCGGGCCACGACCGGGGCGTCGGCGGCGGGCCGGTAGGCGTACGCGGGGCAGCCCGCGGTGGTCGGCAGCCCCGCCACGTCGATGTTTCCCTTGACGGCGAGCAGCCGGCCGGCGAGCGGCAGACGCTCACCGCGTGCCAGCCGTTCGTCGAGCGTGCGGGCCTCCGCCTCGACGTCCGTCCGCGGCCGTAGGTCGATCCAGATCTCCGGGCGGTCCGTGGCCTCGATGCGGGCGTAGGCGGCGCGGACGCGGGACACAGTCGTGGACATGCGTGCTCCTTGCATGGTGTCGGGCCGATCGGCCCGGTCAGCTCGCGACCGGGGCCAGGACGAGCAGTGCCGTCCCCGCCTCGACCTGGTCGCCGGGGCGGGCCAGGACCTGTGTCACCACGCCGTCGACCGGCGCGTGCACCCTGGATTCCATCTTCATCGCCTCCAGGGCGAGCAGCGGCTGCCCCGCCGTCACCTCGTCGCCCGGCGACACGTTCAGCTGCCAGACGGAGGCGGCGAACTCGGCCTCGACCAGGCGGCCGCCCGGTGGTACCGCCACCTCGGCCGGGGGAGCGGCCGGCGCCTCGGCGGCCGCGGCCCGCGCGAACTCCCCGGCCGCCTCCCAGGCGTCCCGCTCCGCCGCGAACGCGGTCTGCTGGCGGGCCCTGAACTCGGCTATGGGGCCGGCGTTCTCGGCAAGGAAGGCCTGGTACTCGGCCAGGGAGAAGGTGCCCTCCTCGACGCGCGGCACGAAGCGGCCCGAGATGATGTCGGCCCGTAGTTCGAGGAGTTCGTCCGCGTCGACCGGATACCAGCGGATCCGGTCGAAGAAGCGCAGCAGCCAGGGCGAGCCCGGTTCGAATGCGCCGCGCTGCTGCCAGGGCGACCACACCTGGGTCGTCCTGCCCACGAACTGGTAGCCGCCGGGTCCCTCCATGCCGTAGACGCAGAGGTACGCGCCGCCGATGCCCACCGAGTTCTCGGCCGTCCAGGTGCGTGCGGGGTTGTACTTCGTCGTCACCAGACGGTGGCGCGGGTCGAGCGGGGTGGCGACCGGGGCGCCCAGGTAGACGTCTCCCAGGCCCAGCACCAGGTACTCCGCGGCGAACACCGTGTCGTAGACGTCCGCCACCGCGTCCAGGCCGTTGACCCGGCGGATGAACTCGATGTTCCAGGGGCACCAGGGGGCGTCGTCGCGGACGCCCGCCATGTAGCGGGCGATGGCCTCGCGGGTCGCGGGGTCGTCCCAGGACAGCGGGAGGTGCACGGTGCGGGAGGGGACGACCAGTTCGTCCGATGGCGGCAGGGCGGCCGTCATCTTCCGTACCACCGTGAGGAGTTCACGCTGGGGGAGGATGCCGGGGTCCGTCCGGATCTGCAGGGAGCGGATGCCCGGGGTGAGATCGGTGACGCCGGCCAGGTCCGCCGCGGACACCGCCTCCATCAGCGCGTGGACCCGCATGCGCAGCGCCAGGTCCAGCTGGAGCGGTCCGAACTCGACCAGCAGGTTGTCGTCGCCGCTGCGCCGGTAGGTCACGTCGCCGTCCCGGGCCAGAACGCCCCCGTCGACGATCGCGGGGCGCGGCGCGCCGTCCCCGGTCACCGGCGCGAAGCGGACCGTGTCGCCCGGGCGCAGCTGGCCCAGCTTCCAGCGCTCGGAGCTGAGCACCGTCGCCGGGCACACGAACCCGCCGAGGGACGGGCCGTCCGGGCCGAGCAGCACCGGCATGTCGCCGGTGTAGTCGACGGCGCCGACGGAGTAGGGGGTGTCGTGGATGTTGGACGGGTGCAACCCCGCCTCGCCGCCGTCGGTGCGTGCCCAGCGCGGCTTGGGCCCGACCAGGCGCACACCGGTGCGGGCCGAGTTGAAGTGGACCTTCCAGTCGGCGGCGTAGAAGTCGCGGATGTCGTCCTCGGTGAAGAACTCCGGTGCCGCGTGCGGGCCTTCGGCCGCGCCGAGGTGCCAGACCGGGGTGAACTCCGGGCGGTCAGGGGCGGGCACGGCGGTGCCTTCGACGACCGTCCCGCCGTGCAGGACGTCACCCGTGCGCAGCGCCCGCCCGCCGTGGCCGCCGAAGCGGCCCAGCGTGAACGTGCTCGCGCTGCCCAGGAAGGCGGGGACGTCCAGACCGCCCGCGAACAGGACGTAGGTCCGCAGTCCGTGCTCGTCGGGCGCGCCGATCTCCAGCAGGGCCCCGGCCGGTACGGTCACCGGTTCCCAGCGTGCCACCGGCGTGCCGTCCACGGTGACCGGGGCCGGCGCGCCCGTCACGCACACCGTGGTGGCGTGGGTGAAGCGCAGGGCCGGGCCCTGGAGGGTGCACTCCAGTCCCGGGGCGCCCTCGGGGTTGCCGAGCGCCCGGTTGCCGAGGCGGAACGAGCGGTCGTCCATCGGGCCGGACGGCGGGACGCCGACCTGCCAGTGGCCGGTGCGGCCGGGCCAGTCCTGCACGGTGGTGAGGGTGCCGCCGGAGACGACCTCGACGCGGGGGGTCGGGTCGGTGACGGTGGCGAGGGTCGCCGTGGAGTGGGCCGCCGTCACGAACCGGGAGTCCGCCAGCGCCGCCCGGACCAGTCCGAGGTTCGTCTCGATGCCGTCGACGCGGGTCCGGGCCAGCGCCTCGTCCAGGCGTCGCAGCGCGTGCTCCCGGTCCGAGCCGTACGCGATCACCTTCGCGAGCATCGGGTCGTACGAGGTCGTCACCTCGGTGCCCGTCTCCACCCAGCCGTCGACGCGCACGCCCCGCGGGAACTCGACCCGGGTCAACAGGCCGGCGCTGGGCCGGTGGTCGCGGCTGGGGTCCTCCGCGTAGAGGCGCGCCTCGACGGCGTGGCCGCGGGGCGGGCCCGGGTCGCGTACGACGTCCCGCTCGCCGCGCGCCAGGCGCAGCATCCAGGCGACCAGGTCGACGCCGTGGATCTCCTCGGTGACGGGATGTTCCACCTGGAGGCGGGTGTTGACCTCCAGGAAGTAGGCCTCCGCGCGGGCCGCGTCGTAGACGAACTCGACGGTGCCGGCGGACCGATAGCCGACCGAGGCGCACAAGTCCCGCGCACTCGAAGCGAGTTGCTCGCGGACGTGCGGGGGAAGGCCGGGGGCCGGGGCCTCCTCCACGACCTTCTGGTTGCGGCGCTGGAGGGAGCAGTCCCGGTCGCCGAGAACGACGACCTTTCCCGCGCCGTCGCCGAAGACCTGCACCTCGACATGGCGGGCGTGCTCCACGAGCCGTTCCAGGAAGACGCCGGCGGAGGAGAAGGAGGCGGCGGCGACACGCTGGACGCGCTCCCAGGCGTCGGTCAGTTCGGCGGCCGAGCGACAGGCCGACATGCCGATCCCGCCGCCACCGCCGGTGGCCTTGAGCATGACCGGGTAGCCGACGAGCCGGGCCTGCTCCAGCGCCTCGGGCAGGTCCGCCAGCAGTCCGGTGCCGGGGGCGAGCCGCACGCCCGCCGCCTCGGCCGCCGCCCGCGCGGTGTGCTTGGCGCCGAACAGCTCCAGCTGCTCCGGCGTCGGGCCCACGAACACGATCCCGGCGTCGGCGCAGCGGCGTGCGAAGGCCGCGTCCTCGGAGAGGAAGCCGTAGCCCGGGTGGATCGCGCCCGCCCCGGTGTCCTTGGCCGCGGCCAGGACCAGGTCGGGGTCGAGGTACGACTCCTTCGCGGGGGCCGGGCCGAGCCGTACGGCCTGGTCGGCGAGCCGGACATGGGGTGCCGAGCGGTCGGCGTCGGAGTACACCGCCACCGTCCGCAGGCCGAGTTCGCGGGCCGTCCGGATGACGCGGACGGCGATCTCGCCCCGGTTGGCGACCAGCAGCGTGTCGAAGGTCATGCGACGCCCGCCTCGTCGATGGTCATCTGCACCGCCGTCGGCTCGAAGCCGTTGCAGGGGTTGTTGATCTGGGGGCAGTTGGAGACCAGTACGAGGACGTCCCGTTCGGCTCGGAGCGTGAGGGAGAGGCCCGGCGCGGAGAGACCGTCGACGATGCCGAGGGTGCCGTCCTTCTCGACGGGCACGTTCATGTACCAGTTGATGTTGGAGACCAGGTCCCGCTTGCCGAGGCCGTGCCGGGCGCCCTCGGCGAGGAAGTTGTCCACACACGCGTGCTGCGCGTAGGTGTGGTGGCCGTAGCGCAGGGTGTTGGACTCCTTGGAGCAGGCGCCGCCGACCGTGTCGTGGCGGCCCACGCCGTCGGCGGTCACCGTCATCAGCGCAGTGTGCTCGTTGGACATCAGCACACTGCCCGTGGTGAGGAAGATGCCGCCCTGGGCGTGGATCGTGTCGGGCGCGCTGTAGCGCACGGACGTGTCGTGGGCGTCGTACACGAGGAAGTCGACGGCCTGGTTGCCGTGCAGGTCGGTGATGGTCAGCGTCTCGCCTTCGCGGACGACGGACGACCAGGAGGCGCGGGCCGCCACCACTGTCTTCGTGCTCATGCGAGCCCCCTCGCGGTCAGGAATTCGGCGGTCTCGAGGAAGGCACGGCGGCCTTCCGGTGTGACGTCCCACAGCGGGTCGCCGGGGGAGGTGGGCGCCGCCCGCCAGGCGAGGACCTCCAGCGGGGTGCTGACGTACTCCGGCCGGGGGTCGGCCGGGTGCGGCACGTTGGCGATCAGGACCGTCACGTCCTGCTCGGCGCGCAGGGTGACGCCGGCGCCCGGGCCGGCCGAGCCGGTGAAGTCGAGCGTGCCGTCGTCCCGGACCCGCACCCCCTGGAAGAAGGAGAGCGAGGGCGGCAGGTCGCGGGGCTCCAGGCCGTGCTTCGCGGCGGCCAGCTTGAACAGCTCCCGGCCGGCCGGGGAGGCGGACTGCGGGCTGCCGTCGCCGTAGCGCTCGGTGTTGCGTACGAGGGTGGAGGTGCCGCACAGGGCGTCGTGCCGGCCGGCGGTGTCGGCGACGACCGAGGCGAGGACGCGGCCCTGGTCGGACAGGAGCAGCACGCCCTCGCCGAGGTAGGCGTTCCACTGGACCTTGACCGTGTCGGCGACGTTCAGCCGCTCCCAGGGCCGGCCGTCCACGTGCAGGAGCAGATGGGCGCAGGCGTCGCCGTGCAGGTCGGTCAGGCGCAGCTCGGTGCCGCGCGCGAGGACCCGGTGGGTGTAGTTGCCGCCCGCGACCGTCTCGGCCCACACCAGGTGGCCCGCCTCGCAGGGCGGGTCCTGCCAGTCCCGGGCCGGGACGACCGGCATGGCCTCGGCGCGGGCACCTTCCTGTGCCCGGGCGTGGGCGCGTGCCCCGTATGTGGTCGCTGTCGCCGCCATTGCGGACCTCCGCAGCTCGGTTCCGTCGCTGTCGCGGTATTTCTGTCGCCCGACAGAAATTAGGTCCGGGGCGGGTCGCCGCCGTTGCCCTCCGGTTGCGGGGCGGTTACCGACTCCTCACCGGGTCGTCCGAAGATCGCCGTCCGGGACCGTGTGCGAGGATCGAAGACATGGGGACGAGCAGCGGACGTCGAGTGGGCCGGCCGCGGGCCGCGCAGCGGCCGGACAGCGGGCTCACGCCGCGCGCCGAACTGCTCGTGGCCGCCGCGGAGTTGTTCACCACGCGCGGCTATGCCGCCACCACCACCCGGGCCGTCGCCGAACGCGCGGGAATGCGCCAGGCCTCCATGTACCACTACGTCTCCGGCAAGGAGGAGCTGCTCGCCGCGCTGCTGGAGTCGACGGTCACGCCCTCGCTGACCTGCGCCCGAGAGTTGCTCGCGGACGACGACCGGACGGCCGAGGACCGGCTGTGGGAGCTGTGCCGAACCGACGTCGAGCTGCTGTGCGGCGGCTCGCACAACCTCGGCGGCCTCTACCTGCTGCCGGAGGTGCGCACCGAGCGGTTCGCCGGCTTCCATGCCGTGCGCGCCGAACTCAAGGACGGCTACCGCCAGTTGATCGCCGCCACGGCGGCGGGCGGCGCGCTCGCGAAGAGCGCGCTGGATCTGCGCACCGATCTGGTCTTCGGTCTCATCGAGGGCGTCATTCTCGTGCACCGCTCGGATCCCGACCGCTCGGTCTCGGAGTTCGCCCGCGCCACAGCCGACGCGGCGCTGCGTATCGCGGGGAACTGAACACCGTCCGAGCCACTCGCGGGTGCTCGTCTCATCCGTCCCGGTGAACTGTTCCGCACGCCCGTTCCACGTTACGCACGGTGTTCGAACGAATGCCGTGCGTGTAAATGGGTTGAGGTTACTCCACGTACGGAAGTGGTTTCAGGCGGTTGCGGAATATGACACGGCGATGATCCGGTCGGACTAAGCTCGCCCGCGGCGCACCGAGTTGAGGCGTATTCGTGCGCTTGTTCCCAAACTTCCCGAAGATGCCGACAGATCCCTACAGAGGGTGCCCACATGGTGAGTGTTCAGTCCCCACCCGGTCGCCGAGAACTTCCCTACGCGCGCGTGCTGTTGCTGCCGGCGATACTGATGGCCGCGGCGACCGGAGCCGCCGTCGCCCTGGTGGCGACGCAGGCCCGGCTCGCCGTCGGCGTCTGCGGATCCGTCGCCACCGTCCTGGTGATCGCGGCGGGAGCCGAGTCGGTGCGTCGTGGGCGGCGCCTGCGGGAGCTGCGCGCGGAGCGGGACCAGCGCGTCGCGTACCTGGAACGGCGGGTGGCCGGCCACGCGGAGGAGAACCGCCGCCTCGCCGAGGAGTTCGTGCCCAACGCGGTGGAGTGGCTGCGGGCCGGAAATTCCCCCAGGGAGGTGATGCGCGACTTCAGCGAGGGTGATCCCGACTTCCGTCAACTCGACGACGCGCAGCGCGCCGTGATCCGGAAGATCCTCGACATCGTCGACCACGAGGAGTCCCTGCGCGACTCGGCCCAGCGCTCCTTCGTCAGCATCGCCCGCCGGGTGCAGGCCATCGTCCACCAGCAGTCCGCGGAACTGCGGGAGATGGAGGAGGACCACGGCCGCAACCCCGAGGTCTTCGACGACCTGCTGCGCATCGACCACGGCACCTCGCTGATCGGCCGCCTCGCCGACTCCATCGGCGTGCTCGGCGGCGGCCGGCCCGGCCGCAACTGGCCCCAGCCGGTCCCGCTGTACAGCGTGCTGCGCGGCGCCATGTCCCGGATCCTGGATTACCGCCGCATCCAGCTGGACTCCATCGCCAAGGTGAACATCCGCGGCCTGTCCGTGGAGCCGCTCATCCACGCGCTCGCGGAACTCCTCGACAACGCCACCCGCTACTCGCCCCCGCAGAGCAAGGTGCACGTCAACGCCGTCGAGGTGCAGACCGGCATCGCCATCGAGATCGAGGACGCCGGCGTCAGCCTCAGCGAAGAGGCCCGCGCCAAGGCCGAACGCATGCTGGAGCAGGCCATGGCGGGCGTCGACATCCAGGACGTGGGCGGCACCCCGCGCCTGGGCCTCGCCGTCGTCGGCCGGCTGTGCACGTCGTTCAACCTCCAGGTCTCGCTGCGCACCTCGGCCTACGGCGGCGTCCGGGCCGTGCTCATCGTGCCGAGCGAGATGCAGACCTCCGACCCCGCCCCCGGCTTCGCGCACGGCATCGGAGCCACCGCCGTACCGCAGATCGACCTGAGCCAGATCGGCGAGGGCCCCAAGCGCCCGCCCAAGAAGCGCCGCCCCACCAACGCGCGTATCCCGGCCGGAGTCTCCCTGACCGACGACGAGGTGCCCGAGGTCACCGAGTGGACCGATCAGGGTCTGCCGCAGCGCCGCAGCAAGACCACGATCCCGATCACCCAGCGCTACGCCGAGGCGTACGCCGCCCAGGAGGCCGAGCGGCTCGGCAAGCCCGACCCGTTCGCACAGCGCCGGCCGGAGCCCGAGCCGGAGCCCCAGAAGAAGCGGGAGCCCGGCCTGGCGTTCGAGGCCTTCTGGGAGGGCCTGGTCAAGGCGGCCCCGCCCGGCGTGCACCCCACCGACTTCACCCGTAATCCCACCGCATATCTGCACCTGATCGAAGACAAGGCCAAGCCCGAGGCCGACGATGAAGGGGACCTCACGTGATCCAGCAGCGCCAAAACTTCGACTGGCTGCTCAAGGAGCTCTACGACGGGGTTCCCGGCATCGAGATGATCGTGGTCCTCTCGGCCGACGGACTGCGCATCGCCCGCTACGCCGGTGACCCCGACGCCGCCGACCGGGTCGCCGCCGCCTGCGCGGGCCTCCAGAGCCTGGCCGCCGCGGTCGGCCAGGAGATCCACTCGAGCACCGGCGAGATGGACATGGTCGTCATCGATCTGAGCGGCGGCTACTTCTACATGATGTCGGCCGGCGCCAACGCCTACCTCGCCGTCCTCGCCGACGTGCGCTGCGAGGCCAGTCGGATGAGCGGCATGATGCGCGACCTCGTGGTCCGCATCGGCGCCCATCTGACCAGTCCGCCCCGGCGCAACGGGCAGAGCGTATGACTCCTCCGCAACGCCGCCGGCGACAACCCCTGCCCCAACCGCCCCCGCCGCCGCCCCCACCGCTTCCGAAGGACTCGAAGGAGGGGGCGGAGGGGGAGGGCAAGAACCCCGAACGGCTCTACATCATCACGGGCGCGGACGGCGAGCGCGCACCCGTCGACCTCGTCACGTTAGTCGTGGCGCGTGCCGAACCGCCCTCGTCGGCCACCCCGGAGCAGACGGCGGTCCTGCGGATGTGCGCCGCCCCGCTGTCCGTGGCCGAGATCTCGGCCTACCTCGGCCTGCCGTTCAGCGTGGTGACGGTACTGCTCACCGAGATGCTGGCGGCCGAACTCGTACAGGCACGCGCCCCCATCGTCCGGCAGCAGCTCCCCGACCGTTCCCTTCTCGAAGCGGTGATGCATGGACTTCAACGGCTCTGACACGATCCCCGGCCCACGGGCCGAGGACCATCTGCCGCACACCACCACGGCCGCGGCGAAGATCGTCATCGTGGGCGGCTTCGGCGTCGGCAAGACCACCATGGTCGGCTCCGTCAGCGAGATCAGGCCGCTGACCACCGAGGAGACCATGACCCAGGCGGGCATCGGGGTCGACGACAACTACGGCTCCGAGACCAAGACCGCCACCACCGTGGCCATGGACTTCGGCCGGATCCGCATCACCGAACAGGTCGTGCTCTACCTCTTCGGCACGCCCGGCCAGGAACGCTTCTGGTTCCTGTGGAACGGACTGTTCGAGGGCGCGCTCGGCGCGGTCGTCCTGGTCGACACCCGCCGCCTCGAGGTCAGCTTCGAGGTCATGGGCCGGCTCGAGGAGGGCGGCGTGCCCTTCGTCGTCGCCGTCAACACCTTCCCCGACGGGCCCCGTTACCCCGTCGACGACCTGCGCGCGGCCCTCGACCTGCCGCCCGAGATCCCGATCGTGGAGTGCGACGTCCGCCGCCGCGCCTCCAGCCGCGACGTCCTGATGACCCTCATGCGTTTTCTGCACTCCCTGGCTCTGACCCGCAGCCTCACCTGACCCGCACGGCACCTCCCCCACCACCCGATTCAGCACAGTTTCGGAGCGACCCCCTGTGACTCCCGAACACCCCACCCCGAACGGTCCGCACGACCTCGCCCTGGACCCGCCGCCCGGCTGCCCCGCGCACGTCCGGGGACCCGGCGGACTGGCCCGCCTCTATGGCCCCGGCGCGGAGGACCTCAACGAGCTGTACGAACGGCTGCGCGAGGAACACGGCCCCGTCGCACCGGTCCTGCTCCAGGACGACCTGCCGATGTGGATGGTCCTCGGGCACGCCGAGAACCTGCGCATGGTGCGCACCCCCTCGCAGTTCACCAAGGACAGCCGCATCTGGTCGCAGATGCTGGACGGCAAGGTCAGGCCCGACCACCCGCTCATGCCGCACATGGCCTGGCAGCCCATCTGCGCCCACGCCGAGGGCGACGAGCACAAGCGGCTGCGCGGCGCGGTCACCGCCGCCATGGCCACCATCGACGACCGCAGTGTGCGCCGCTACATCAACCGCTCCAGCCAGCGCCTGGTCAACCGCTTCTGCGAGGAGGGCCGGGCCGACCTGGTCGGCGACTTCGCCGAGCACCTGCCGATGGCCGTGATGTGCCATGTCCTCGGCATGCCCGACGAGTACAACGACAAGATGGTGCACGCCGCCCGCGACGCGCTCAAGGGCAGCGCGACCGCCCTCGCCAGCCACGAGTACGTCGTACAGGCGCTGGCCCGGCTCACCACCCGCCGCCGGGCCGAGCCCGAGGACGACTTCACCAGCCACCTCATCGGCCACCCGGCGGGACTCACCGACGACGAGGTCAGGGAGCATCTGCGCCTGGTGCTCTTCGCCGCCTACGAGGCCACCGTCAACCTGCTCTCCAACGCGCTGCGCATGGTCCTCACCGACCCGCGCTTCCTCGCCCAGCTCAACGGCGGCCAGATGACGGTGGCGGAGGCGGTCGAGCAGTCCCTGTGGGACGAGCCCCCGTTCAGCACCATCTTCGGCTACTTCGCCAAGCAGGACACGGAGTTGGGCGGTCAGCGGATCCGCCGGGGCGACGGTCTCTTCTTCGCGCCCGCGCCCGGCAATGTGGACCCCCGGGTACGCCCCGACCTCTCCGCCCACATGCAGGGCAACCGCTCCCACCTCGCCTTCGGCAGCGGTCCCCACGAGTGCCCCGGCCAGGACATCGGCCGCGCCATCGCCGACGTCGGCGTCGACGCCCTGCTGATGCGGCTGCCGGACGTCCAACTCGACTGTGACGAGGACGAGTTGCGGTGGACGATGTCGATCGCCTCGCGGCACCTGGTGGAGCTGCCGGTCCGGTTCGAGCCGAAGGACCAGCAGGACGTCAAGCACAAACCGAGCCACGCCCCGATCCCGCCGCAGCGGATCACGCGGCCGGTGAGCACGGAGCCGCGGCCCACGCCGGCGCCCGCCCCCGAACCGGTGGCCACGCCGGCGCCCACGCGGCGTTCGGTGCCGCAGCCCGCGCCGCAGCCCGCGCCTCAGCCGGCCTCGCAGTCCGCGCCGCCCGTCCCGCAGCCGACCGGGCCGGTCCGCAGGCCCAACGCCTGGCGGCGCTTCCTGTCCTGGTGGCGCGGCTACTGAGCAGCGGCGCCCGCCGACGGGGCGGCGGCCCAGCCGTCGTACGACGTCCAGGCCTCGAGCACCCGGCCGCTGCGCAGCCGGTGCTCCGTCCCCGTGACCGGATCGGTGAACTCCAGCTCCTGCGCCAGTAGTTGAAGCGGGCGCCGGAAGTCACCGGCCGGCACGGGGGCGGCCACCTCGGGGTAGAGCGGATCGCCGAGGATGGGCACGCCGAGCGTGCTCATGTGGACGCGCAGCTGATGGGTCTGCCCGGTGGCGGGCAGCAGCCGGTACCGGCCGAGTCCCCGCGCACCGTGCTCGACGAGCTCGACGCGGCTCACGGCGTTCGGCTCGCCCGCCACCTCGTAGGCGGCCAGGATCCCGCGCTCCTTGACGATCCGGCTGCGCACGGTCGCGGGCAGGGTGAGTTCCGGGTCGTACGGCGCGACGGCCTCGTACACCTTGCGCACCAGGCGGTCGCGGAACAGTGACTGGTAGGCGCCGCGCTCCTCGGGGCGCACGGTGAACAGCACGAGTCCGGCGGTGAGCCGGTCGAGCCGGTGCGCGGCGCCGAGCGCGGGGATGTCCAGCTCCCGCCGCAGCCGGGCCAGCGCGCTCTCGGTGACATGGCTGCCGCGCGGGGTGGTGGCCAGGAAGTGCGGCTTGTCGACGACGACGATGTGCTCGTCGCGGTGCACGATCCCCAGCGGGAACGGCACGGGCACCTCGGGCGGCAGCTCGCGGTGGTACCAGACGAACATCCCCGGTACGTAGGCCGCGTCCGGCGGCACCGCCCGCCCGTCGGCATCGACGACGAGCCCCGCCTCCAGCATCCCGTCCACGACCCCGGCGCGCGCCGCGCCCAGCCGCTCCACCAGGTGCTCCCGCACGGTGGCCCAGGCGCCCTCGCCGGGCAACCGCACCCGCACCGGGTCGATCCCGTCGCGCTGCGGCAACGGGGAGGGCGGGGGCGGCGTACGGCGTCTCATCGGGGTCAAGCCTACGGGCCGGAAAACCCGTTGGTCGGGCCGTGGTCCGTTGGCAGGATGCGGCTCATGCCCTTCACCGCCGACGCCGTCCTGCCCGCCGGAACCCTCTCCGGGGCCCCGCAGCCCGTGCTCCGCAGCGGCGACGGACTGCTGCTGCGTCCGTGGCGGGCCGAGGACGCCCCCGCCGTGTACGCCGCCTTCCAGGACCCGGCCATGCACCAGTGGCACATCAGGGCCGCCGACTCCGAGGAGGAGGTCAGCGGCTGGATCGAGGAGTGGCGCGAGAGCTGGGCGGAGGAGCGGAACGCCCAGTGGGCCGTCGTCGACACGGACACCGGCGAACTGCTCGGGCGGGTGGCGCTGCGCGGCATCCTGCTCGCCGAGGGCGTGGCCGAGGTCGCGTACTGGACGACCATGGCGGCCCGCGGCCGGGGAGTGGCACCCCGGGCCACGACCGCCCTCACCCGCTGGGCCTTCGACGAGATCGGCTTCCACCGACTGGAGCTGATGCACGCCACGGCCAACGAGGCCTCCTGCCGGGTCGCCGGCAAGGCCGGTTACCTCCTGGAGGGCACCAAGCGCAGTGCGGCGCTCCACCAGGACGGCTGGCACGACATGCATCTCCACGCACGCGTGCAGGGCTACTGAGCGAGGCCCGCCCACGGGCACGGGCCCGGCGGCTCCGCTGCGCGTGCCTGTCCAGCCCGCTTGTCGGGGCGATGGGGTTGTCGGCCAGGCGGGCGGGTCCGGCGGTCGGGCCGGCGCGCTCATGGCTGTCCCACGCGCGCGTCGGCCTGACGTGTTCGTCCGCTCTGCGTACCTGCCGGACGTCGGGCGGCACCGTGGCCGTCGGGGCTATACGGCCGCCTTCTCCGGTACCGCGGTGGCCGGCGCCGGTGCCGGTGACCGCCTGCGGTAGGCCCGGAAGACCACGCCGGCCGCGAGTGTCGCGCCGAGGAACAGCACCGTGAACCACTGGAAGTACCAGTGGCCGCCCGCCGGGTCGTACACCGCCACGCGCGGCCAGGCCAGGTTGACCGTCATCAGCAGGCCGTAGAGGAGCGCGAGGGCGTTCACCGGGACGCCCCAGCGGCCCAGCGAGAACAGGGGGGCGCCCGTCTCGTCCGTGCCGGCCGAGGAGAACCGTCCGCGCAGCCGGCGCACCAGCAGCGGGCCGGTGACCATCGCGTACGCCAGGTACAGCATCACGATGCAGGTCGTGCCGATGGCCAGGAAGGCGTCCGGGGAGGCGAAGTTGAGCAGCAGCAGGGTAGCCGCGAGGACGCCGACCACCAGCGCCGGGGCGCTCGGCATACCGGTACGGGGGTTCACGCGCGCGAGGCGGCCGGAGAACGGCAACTGTCCGTCACGGGCCATGGAGAACAGCATCCGGCAGGCCGCCGTCTGGATGGCGAGCGTCGCCACCGCGATCGCGACCACCACGTCCGCCAGCAGCACCTTGCCGACCCCGTCGCCGAGGCTGCTGGTGAGGACGTAGCTGAGGCCGTCGACCCCGAGCCGTCCGTCGGTGAGGCTGGGGGCGGCGAGCAGTCCGCCCAGCACGATCAGCCCGCCGAGCAGGCCGGCCGCGCCGAGCGCGGTGAGGATCGTGCGGGGCGCGGTGCGCCGCGGGTGGTGTGTCTCCTCGCTCATCTCGCCCGCGCTGTCGAACCCGATCATCACGTACGCGGCCGTGAACGAGCCGACGAGCAGCGCCCCGAACAGGCCGTTCTGGGCGGCCCCTTCGGTGTGGAAGGTGATGCTCGGCGTGCGTTCGGAGTGGGTGAGCAGCAGCACGACGATGAGCACCGCGCCGATGATCTCGGCGGTCACGCCGACCCGGTTGATCACGGACATCACGCGGTTGTCGACGACGTTGACGAACGTGGTGAGCGCCAGCAGGAGCACGCCGAGCAGCGCAGCGTTGGCCGCGCCGTCGGGCGAGGTGGGCGCCGGGTCGGTGCCGATCAGCTGGAAGCCCGACCAGATCGCCGGCAGCACCATCTGGAGCGCCAGCGCGGCCGCGGCGACCACGACGATCTGACCGATCACCATGATCCAGCCGGCGAACCAGCCGAACGACGGCGTCGACAGCCGCGAGGACCACTGGTAGATCGCGCCCGAGATCGGGTAGCGCGCCGCCAGCTCCGCGAAGCACGCGGCGACCAGCAACTGACCGACCAGCACGACCGGCCAGGCCCAGAAGAAGACCGGGCCGCCGAAGGCGTACCCGAAGGCGAAGAACTGGAAGACGGTCGTCAGCACGGAGATGAAGGAGAACCCGGCGGCGAACGAGGCGTACCGGCCCAGGCTGCGGTGCAGCTCCTGGCGGTAGCCGAACTCGGCGAGGGGGCTGTCGCCCGCGCCGGGGGAGCGCGGCGGGTCGGGGCGTACGTCGGAAGGGGCTGTTGTCGTCACGGCGGAACCTGCCTTGGGCCCAGAGGGAACGTCATTCCTGTCGGGCGACAGAAATTAGGGACGCGCTGTTTCGTGGGCGTCACGCCGCCGTGTCCGGGGCGGGCCCAAGTCCTCACGTCCTCGCCCACCTCACCCGATCGCGTTACATCGCGTCTCTTGCGAGCGGGTGGCGACTCGCGATATGTTCGGCTACGGATATTCGGAAGCGAACTGTCTGGAGTCGGCTGTTCGAAGCCGGCTGTTCGCGAGTCGTCGAAGCGAGCTGTCGCCGTGGGCCGCGCGCGGTGAACTGCTGGTCGTGGAGCGAGGTGGTCGTCGTGGCGAGGAAACGCCGAAAGCTCAGCAATCCGTTGGCGCTCGCCGTGATGACCACCCTCTGGCAGAAGCCGATGCATCCGTACGAGATCGCCCAGACCCTGCGCAGCCAGGGCAAGGACACCAGTACGAAGACGAACTACGGCTCGCTCTACACCGTCGTGCAGAACCTCGAGAAGTACGGCTTCGTCGAGGTGACGGGTGTGGAACGCCAGGGCAACCGCCCCGAGCGCACGGTCTACGGGCTCACCGAGGCCGGGCGTGAGGAGATGGCCGAGTGGCTGTCCGATCTGATCGCCATCCCCGCGAAGGAGTACCCGATCTTCGAGACGGCGCTCTCGCTGATGGCGGCGCTGCCTCCCGACGAGGTGGTGCGCCTGCTGGAGACCCGGCTGAGCTCGCTGGAGGTCCAGGTGGCCGCCGGCCGCGGCGCCCTCGAAAAGCTCTACGAGACGCTGCCGAGGCTCTTCCTCGTCGAGGTCGAGTACCAGCTGCACATGGTCGAGGCGCAGGCCGGATGGGTCGGCGGATTCCTCGAGGAGATCAGGAAGGGCTCACTGCCCGGCGTCGAGGACTGGCGGCGTTTTCACGAGACGGGGGAGCTGCCGACGGAATTCACCTCTTGAGAACGACCCCGGCAGGGCTGTTGCAGCAGCTCCGCCGGGGTCCCCAACCCCGAACGGAATCCGCGGTGAAGCGGCTCCGGGCCATCGAGGTGCGGCACACCCAGGATAGCCCGGCGCTCTTCACGCGGATCAGTAGTCCTGTCCGCTCACGAAGGAGCACCGTCATGAGCAACACCCGCGCGCCCGCCGTCGAGGCGCGTCGACTCGTCAAGACCTACCCGGGTGGCGTCACCGCCCTGAACGGCCTCGATATCACCGTCGAGCCCGGTACGGTCTTCGGGCTGCTCGGCCCCAACGGCGCCGGCAAGTCCACCACCGTCAAGATCCTCACCACCCTCGCCCGCCCCGACTCCGGGTCGGCCGACGTCGCCGGTCACGACGTGCTGCGCCACCCGGACCGGGTGCGCCGCGCGATCGGCGTGGTCGCCCAGAACTCCGGTGCCGACCCGGTCGCCACCGGCCGCGACAACCTCCGCCTCCAGGGCAGGCTCTACGGCCTGCGGGGCGTCGCCCTCGACCGGCGCGTCGACGAGCTGCTGGCACGCTTCGCGCTCACCGAGGCCGCCCGGCGCCCGGTCAAGGGCTACTCCGGCGGCATGCGGCGCCGGCTCGACGTGGCCCTCGGTCTGGTGCACCGGCCCGAGGTGCTCTTCCTCGACGAGCCCACCACGGGTCTGGACCCGGAGGCCCGCACCGCGATGTGGGACGAGATCGGCCGGCTGGCCGGCGAGGAGGGGCTGACCATCCTGCTCACCACGCACTACCTGGAGGAGGCCGACCGGCTCGCCGAGCGCGTCGCCATCGTCGACCGCGGCCGGATCGTCGTCACCGGCACTCCCGACGGCCTCAAGGGCGAACTCCGGGGCGACGCCGTGCATGTGGAGCTGCGGACCACGCCGGGCGAGAGCGGCCGGGTGCTGCTGGAGGGCGCCCTGAGCGGGCTGCCGGGCATCCACGAGGTGGTGTGCGACGGGCCACGGATCAGTGCCCGCGCCGAGGACGGAGCGGCGGCGGTGCCCGCGCTGCTCGGTGCCCTGGAGCGGGCCGGGGTGGCCGTCGCCACCGCCACCGTCGCCCGCCCCTCCCTCGACGACGTCTACCTGCGGTACGCGGGCCGCCGTTACGCCGAGGCCGAGGCCGAGAGCGGGACCGCCGCCGACACCCTCGTCCTCACCGGGGGTGCGCGATGAGCACCGCGATCGTCCAGACCTGGTACATGACGCAGCGCCAGCTGATGGTGTTCGCCCGCCAGCCCGCGTACGCCGTGATCACGCTGATCCAGCCGGTGATCTGGCTGTTCCTCTTCGGCAGCCTCTTCAAGAACGTCGTGGCGCTGGGCGGCTTCGGCACGGCCTCCTACCTCGACTACCTGGTGCCGGGCGTGGTCGTGATGAGCGCGCTCGCCTCCAACCTGTGGGCGGGCATGGGCACATTGGAGGAGATCCAGCGCGGCACCCTCAACCGCTTTCTGACCACCCCGGCCAGCCGGGCCGCGCTGATGAACGGCAATGTCGTCCACAACGGCATCGTCACCGCCCTGCAGTCGGCCGTCATCGTGCTGCTGGGCCTGGCGGGAGGCGCGGAGTACCCCGGCGGGGTCATGGGCGTCGTCGTCCTGGTCGTCGCCTCGGTGCTGCTGGGCACGGTCTTCGGGGCGCTGTCCAACGCCCTGGGCATGCTGGTGCGGGAGCGGGAGTCGATCATCGGCGTCAACACCTTCCTGCTGCTGCCGCTGACCTTCCTCTCCAGCGCGTTCATGGCGCCGGACCGGATGCCCGGCTGGATACGGCAGGTGGCCCGCTTCAACCCGTTGGACTGGGCGATGGTCGCCGGTCGTTCGGCCCTGTCCGCCGACCCCGACTGGGGCGCGGTGCTTCTGCGCGGCGGGGCGCTTCTGGCGCTCGCGACGGCGGCCGTGTGGCTCTCGATCAGGACGTTCCGGTCGTACCAGCGGTCGGTGTAGCCGCGGGCGGTGCGGCCCCCCGGGGGTCGCAGGGGCGGCCCGCGCCACGGGTCCGGGCCGCTTCCGTCAGGTCACGCGGCCGGTGCCGCGCCCTCCTGCTCCGCCTCCACACGCGCGTTCCAGTCCCGCTTCGAGGCCTGCCAGCCGTCCTCGTTGTGGCCGAGCCGCCAGTAGCCGGAGATCGACAGGTCCTCGCGCGGGATCTGGAGCTCGACGCGCAGGAGTTTGCGCAGCTCCTTCACGCAGGCGGCCTCGCCGTGCACGAAGGCGTGCAGGCGGCCCTCGGGGAACTCCAGCGCCCGTACGGCCTCGACGAGCATCTCGCCGACCGGCCGGTCGCCACGGTGCAGCCAGACGACCTCCACGTCGGAGTCGACCTTCTGCTCCTCCTCGGGGCCCGACACCTCGATGAAGGCGTGGGCGACGCTGCCGGCGGGCAGCGACTCCAGGGCGGCCGCGATGGCCGGCAGGGCGCTCTCGTCGCCGGCCAGCAGATGCCAGTCGGCGGTGGTGTCGGGCGCGTAGGCGCCACCGGGGCCCATGAAACGGACGACCTCGCCCGGCTGGACGCGGGCCGCCCACGGCCCGGCCAGGCCCTCGTCGCCGTGGACCACGAAGTCCAGGGTCAGCTCGCGCAGTTCGGCGTCCCAGTTGCGCACGGTGTACGTGCGGGTCACCGGCCACTGCTCACGGGGGAACTCGGCGCGGATGCGTTCCAGGTCGAAGGGCTCGGGGTAGGTCACGCCCTCGGGGCCGAAGAGCAGTTTGACGTAGTGGTCGGTGCAGGCGCCCGCGGTGAAGTCGGCCAGGCCCTCGCCGCCGAGGACGACGCGCTGCATATGGGGGGTGAGCCGTTCGGTGCGGACGACCTGCGCGGAGTGGGGCTTCCGCGGCTTCCGTGCCGGACGTTCTGCCATGACGGCCTCCCATGAGGGTATGGTTAGGTATACCTAAGTTAGCACCTGTCCCCCCGGTGGTGCTCCCCCGTTGCGAGAGGTCGACCGACCTCTCACCCGGATCTCATGCAGAGGATGACTCCCGGCCGGCGCCCGTGTCATTCCCCGACGCGAGAGCAATGATCACGCGGGCGGTGCGCCCAGTGTCGTCAGCAGCCGCTGGAGCGAGCCGCCCAGTCCCCAGCGCTGCGCCAGTGCCTCCAGTGTCGCTCCGTCCCGCGGCGTGTGCGGCAGAGCGGTGTCCACGTCCGGCAGCGGCACGTCGTCGGCGACCTTGACCACCTTCGGCGCGACGGCGAGATACGGCCGGGCCTCGTCCAGCCGCAGCCGCTGCGACGGTGCCAGCTTCGCCGTGCGGTCGTCGACCGCCGCCACGATCCCGGCCAGGTCGCCGAACTCGGCCAGCAGCTTGGCCGCGGTCTTCTCGCCGATACCCGGCACGCCCGGCAGGCCGTCGCTCGGGTCGCCGCGCAGCAGGGCCAGATCCGCGTAGCCGCTCCCGCCGACGCCGTACTTCCCGCGCAGCCACGCCTCGTCCGTGAGCTGGAGCGTGCCGACGCCCTTCAGCGGATACAGCACGCGGACCCCGCGGGCGTCGTCCACCAGCTGGTAGAGGTCGCGGTCGCCGGTGACGATGTCGACCGGGCCCTTCGCCCGCCCGGTGAACGTGCCGATCACGTCGTCCGCCTCGTAGCCGGCGACGCCCACTCGTGCGATGCCGAGCGCGTCCAGGACCGCCTCGATGATCGGCACCTGCGGCGAGAGGGTGTCCGGCACCTCCTCCTCGTCCGGCCCCGACTCGCGCTCCTCGGCGACGCGGTGCGCCTTGTAGGAGGGGATGAGGTCGACCCGCCACTGGGGGCGCCAGTCGGCGTCCATGCAGGCGACCAGCTCGTCCGGCCGGTGGTCCTTGACCAGCCGGTCGATGAAGTCCAGCAGTCCGCGCACGGCGTTCACCGGAGTGCCGTCCGGCGCCTTCACGGAGTCCGGGACGCCGAAGTAGGCGCGGAAGTAGAGCGAGGCGGTGTCGAGGAGCATCAGTCGTCCGGTCACGCCTCGCATCATGCCGCACGCGTGCCCCGGTATCCGGTGCGTATTCACTCCCGTGGCAGGAGTGAACCTCTTGTGAAACCTGCTGTGAACTGAACCACTCGTACGTTTGCCCCCATCGGACCAGGGCAGGGGCCGCCTCGGAGCAGCGCCAGGTTGCGCTTTCAACTGTTTGCTGTTGGCGACTGCTCCGATTCCTGTCCCCGACGAGAGGTACGCGTGTCCTCCAGGCTTGAGGCCGAACATCTGCACAAGGTGTTCGGCAGACGACCGCAGCAGGCAGTCGAGCGGCTCCGGGAGGGAGCCGACCGGGAGGAGCTGCGCGCCGACGGCACCACGGCCGCCGTCATCGACGCCTCCTTCACGGTGGCCCCGGGCGAGATCTTCGTCGTGATGGGCCTGTCCGGCTCGGGCAAGTCCACCCTGCTGCGGATGCTCAACGGGCTGCTGGAGCCGACCGCCGGACGCGTCCTCTTCGACGGCCAGGACCTCACCGCCCTCGCCGACCGCGAACTGCGCGAGGTCCGGGCGAAGAAGATCAGCATGGTCTTCCAGCACTTCGCGCTCTTCCCGCACCGCAGCGTCCTCGACAACGCTGCCTACGGCCTCGCCGTCCAGGGCGTCCCCCGCCGCGAACGCGAGGAGCGCGCCGCCGAGGCCCTGCGGCTCTGCGGTCTGGCCGGCTGGGAGAAGTCCTGGCCGGACGAGCTGTCCGGCGGCATGCAGCAGCGCGTCGGACTGGCCCGCGCGCTCGCCACCGACGCCGACCTGCTCCTGATGGACGAGTCCTTCAGCGCGCTGGACCCGCTGATCCGCCGCGACATGCAGGACCAGCTCCTCACGCTCCAGCAGACGCTGAAGAAGACCATCGTCTTCATCACCCACGACCTCAACGAGGCCATGCGCCTGGGCGACCGGATCGCCGTCATGCGCGACGGCCGGATCGTGCAGACGGGCACGGCGGAGGACATCCTGCTCCGCCCCGCGAACGACTACGTCGCCTCCTTCATCCAGGACGTCGACCGCTCCCGCGTGCTGACCGCCTCCGCCGTCATGGACACCGCCGTGCGCGGCGACGAGGCCGACTGCGGCTGCGAGACCGCCACCCCCGACACCCCGTTCACCGCGCTGTGCGCGCTCAGCGCCCGCCTGACCCACCCGGTGGCCGTCCTCGACGGGAAGCGGAAACTCGTCGGCGCCGTGTCGGGACAGCGCCTCGTCCGCTTCCTCGGCGACGAGCAGGGGCAGGCGACGGCCTGCGACAGTCCGCGCGACGGCGGGAAGAAGGTGATGGCCCGTGCCTAGGCTGCACCTCGGCGACTGGGTCGACTCCGGAGTCGACTGGCTCGTCACCCACATGTCCTGGCTCTTCGACGCGATCAAGACGGTCGTGGAGGGCATGTACGACGGGCTCGACACGGTCCTCACCGCCCCCGAACCGCTCCTCCTCGCCGGCATCCTCGCGGTGCTCGCCTGGTGGCTGCGCGGCCTCGTCGCGGGCGTCCTGGCCTTCGCCGGGTTCGCCCTCATCGACTCTCTCGCCCTGTGGGACGAGGCGATGTCGACGCTCTCCCTGGTGCTCGTGGCCACGGTGATCGCCCTGGTGATCTCCCTCCCGCTGGGCATCTGGGCCGCCCGCTCCAAGGCCGTCAGCGCCACCCTCCGTCCCGTCCTGGACCTGCTCCAGACGATGCCGTCGATGGTGCTGCTGATCCCGGCCATCCTGTTCTTCGGCATGGGCGTCCCCGCGGGCGTCATCGCCACCCTGATCTTCGCGCTCGCCCCGGGCGTCCGGATGACCGAGCTCGGCATCCGCCAGGTCGACGCCGAACTCGTCGAGGCCGCCGAGGCGTTCGGCACGACGCCGCGCGACACCCTGCTGCGCGTGCAGTTGCCGCTCGCCCTGCCGACGATCATGGCGGGCATCAACCAGGTCATCATGCTGGGCCTGTCGATGGTCGTCATCGCCGGCATGGTCGGCACCGGCGGCCTCGGCGGCGCCGTCAACGAAGCCATCGGCCAGCTCGACATCGGCCTCGGCTTCGAGGCGGGCCTCGGCATCGTGATCCTCGCCATCTACCTGGACCGGATGACCGGCGCCCTCGGCACCCGGATCTCCCCGCTCGGCCGCCGCGCCGCCGCCAAGGCCAGGGGCACGGTGTGGACGTACCGTCCGCGCCCGGCCGTGGCCGTGGTCGGCGTGGTCGTGCTCGCCCTGGTCGCCGGCGGGATGAACGTCTTCGGCCCCTCCTCCGGCACCGCCGAGGCCTCCGCCTCGGACATCGGCAAGGGCAAGGAGGTCAAGATCGGCTACATCCCGTGGGACGAGGGCATCGCCTCCACCTACCTCTGGAAGGAACTCCTGGAGGAACGCGGCTTCGACGTCACCACCACCCAGTACGCCGCGGGCCCCCTCTACACCGGCGTCGCCACCGGGCAGATCGACTTCCAGACCGACGCCTGGCTGCCCACCACCCACAACGAGTACTGGAAGAAGTACGGCGAACAGCTCGACGATCTGGGCTCCTGGTACGGCCCCACCTCCCTGGAGCTCGCCGTCCCCTCGTACGTGAAGGACGTCGGTTCCCTGGCGGACCTGAAGAGCCACGCCGCCGAGTTCGACGGCAGGATCACCGGCATCGAGCCCAGCGCCGGAATGATGGGCCTGCTCACGGACAAGGTCCTCGGGCAGTACGGCCTCGACGGCGCCTACACCGTCGTCGACGGCTCCACCCCGGCGATGCTCGCCGAACTCAAGCGCGCCTACGCCGCCAAGAAGCCGATCGTCGTCACCCTGTGGTCGCCGCACTGGGCGTACAGCGACTACGACCTGAAGAAGCTCGAGGACCCCCAGGGCGCCTGGGGCAAGGGAGACGGCGTGCACACCGTCGCCCGCGAGGGCTTCGCCGCCGACAACCCCGAGGTCGGCGAGTGGCTGAAGAACTTCCGCATGACCGAGGCCCAGCTCACCGGTCTGGAGGCGCGGATCCAGAAGGCCGGCAAGGGCAAGGAGCAGGACGCGGTCCGCACCTGGCTGAAGGAGAATCCAGGTCTGGTCGAGAAGTGGGTTCCGGTCGCCGATTCGGGGCAGGAAAGCCGGGCGGCCCGGTGACCTGACAGCACCGCGGCCGCCTGACGAGGGGCGGGCACCGACGTACGGCCTCCGGGCCCGCGTCGGGGCCTGCCCCTCGTGTCGTTCCCGCACCTTCCCCGCCGCTCCCGCTCCGCCACCGCGCTGGTCCGGCCCCGTCCGTCCGCCGCCCCGCCACAGCAAGAATCCGGCCAAGTACGGAGAGCTACGCCCATGCCAGAGCCGAGGTCCGTGCGACGCCGGGGACGAGCGGGAACATGCGCGGCCCTTCGCGCATTGAACCGGACAACCGGTGGGCGGGTCCGTGCCCGGCGTGTCCGGGGTCCGATCGGCTGGCGCGAACTGTGAGGTCCGGCGTTACGCCAGGTGTCCTCGATGTGACGGGCGCATGAAACGGTTTGCCGAACATGCGTAGGGTGCAGACAACTCCTCAGAGGGCGTAGAGGACGTCATGGCAGCGACGAGCTAAGGAGGGAGCCGGAGCGATGGGCGACCACAAAGAACAGCCACTGCGGGTGGGCGCGGCCGTGCGGCGCCGACGCCGGTCCCTGGAGCTCACCCTCGCCGTCGTGGCCGAGCGCAGCGGCCTGTCGGTCCCGTTCCTCAGCCAGATCGAGAACGAGCGCGCACGGCCCAGCACCAGCTCCCTGGAGAAGGTCGCCGACGCCCTGCGCACCACGGCCGTCGAGCTCCTCGCCGCCGCCGACCCGGCGTGCAGCGTGGACGTCGTGCGCGCCGAGGTGACCGAGCCGGGTCCGGGGCCCGAGCCGGAGCCGCGCTCGCGTTCCCTGGTGCGCGGTCACCACCAGATGCACGCCTCGGAGTTCACCGGCGACCATGACGCGGGCCGTGAGTTCCAGTACCGCAACGACCAGTTGATGTACGTGGCCGACGGCGCCGTGGAGATCGAGGCGGAGGGCCGCGCCTACCGCCTCGGCCGCGGCGACACCCTCTACCTCACCGGCGGGGTCAGGCACCGCTGGCGGGCGACGGTGCCGGACACCCGGGTGGTCGTCGTCGCCGTGGCCGAGCACATCGAGGCGGTACGGGACCGGGACCGGGGCCGGAAGCGGTAGTGCGGATCGTCTCGCTGGTGCCGTCGCTCACGGAGGCGGTGGCTTCCTCCGTGCCCGGCGCCCTGGTCGGCGCCACCGACTGGTGCACCCACCCGGCGGGCCTCGACGTCACCCGGATCGGCGGAACCAAGAACCCCCGGGTCGACCGGATCGTCGCCCTCGCCCCCGACCTGGTGATCGCCAACGAGGAGGAGAACCGGGAACCGGACCTGGCCGGCCTGCGCGCGGCCGGCCTCGAGGTCCTGGTGACCGGGATCCGCGACCTCCCGCAGGCCTTCGGTGAGCTGGCGCGGGTGCTCCGGGCGTGCGGGGCGTCCTCGCGACCGAGGTGGCTCGACGAGGCGGAGGAGGCGTGGGCGGCGCCGCTGCCGCCCACCCGCCGCCGGACGGCCGTCGTACCGATCTGGCGCCGCCCGTGGATGGTGCTGGGCCGCGACACCTTCGCCGGGGACGTACTGGCCCGCCTCGGCGTCGACCAGCTGTACGCCGACCACGCCGAACGCTATCCGCGGATCCCGGTCGAGGAACTGCTCGCCGCCGCACCGGACCTGGTCGTGCTGCCGGACGAGCCCTACCGCTTCACGGCGGACGACGGCCCGGAGGCCTTCCCCGGTCTGCCCTGCGCGCTGCTCAGCGGACGGCACCTGACGTGGTACGGCCCGTCGCTCGCCGAGGCGCCGAAGGTGCTGGGCGAGGCGCTGCGAGCAGCACATCCACGGATGTAGCTTCTGGGCATGGCCGAGGACCTGGTACAGCGAGCGCACTGGGGCAACTTGGAAGGGCAGAACTGGGCCGGACTGGCCCGACTGTCCACGGAAGAGATCGAGGGCGAGGCCCTCGACGACGGCGCAAGGGAATCGACGCGCTTCGTGCCGATGACCAGCAGGGACATCAAGAGCACGGAGGAGCAGGAGAAAGACGGCCGTCAGTTCATCGAGAGCCGAGGCGGCCGGTACATCCACACCTACCTGGAGCCGGACACCTCGGCTTGGAAGCGCCGGCGCGTGCGCCTGCCCGATGGGACCACGGGCTACCGCGTGGTGAGGCCGGTGTTCGAGGGCGCGCTGGAGGACCTCAAGCAGGGCACCGCGCCGAACGGGGAACGCATCGACGGACTGATCGTCTATGACATCGATCGCCTCACGCGCGACCCCCGGCACCTCGAAGACGCGATCGAGACCGTCGAGCACTACCGCCGACCGATCATCGACATCACGGGCACGCTGGATCTGCTCACCGACAACGGCCGAGCCATGGCCCGAGTGGTCGTCGCCATGGCCAACAAGCAGTCGGCTGACACGGCCCGGCGACTGAAACGCAACCACAAGGCGCGGCGAGACTTGGGCATACCAGTGGGCGGTACGCGCCCATTCGGGTGGCAGGAAGACAAGCGCACGCTCAATCCGACCGAGGCAGACCTGATCCGAAAGGCAGCTCGGCGGCTCATCGAGGGTGCGACGTGGTACGCGATCATCGCCGATTGGAATCGCAAGGGCATCACCACGTCCCGAGGCAATGCCTGGACGCAGAGCACACTCAGGGAATCCATGCGGAATCCGCGCCTGTGTGGCTACCGGCCTTACACGGTGGTCGAGTTCGATCCCGACACAGGTCGCGAACTCAAGAACATGACCATCACGCGTGACAGCAGAGGCGACCCTGTCATCGGCCAGTGGCAACCGATCTTGACGATTGCCGAGTGGGAGGCGCTGGTCGCGGTCATCGGTGAAGGGCCTGTGCGCGGTACAGGATTCAATACCCGCAAGTACCTGGGGACCGGGACGCTGCGCTGCGGCAAGGAGGGCTGCGGAGCGCTCCTCCGCCCGTGCAAGGCCTCACCGAGCCTGGGCAAGCCGGAGGGGTACTTCTACTACGGCTGTCATGCGAAGAGCACGGGACGAGGCTGTGGGGGCGTGAAGATTCCCGGCCCGGAGACGGACGCGTTGATTGCGAAACTGGTGATCGCGAAGTACGAGGAAGAAGCCGCTGCGCGGAATGCGGTTGCGGTCCCGAAGGCATGGCCGGGCGAGGACGAGCTGAGGAACGTTCGGGAAGACATCGACGACCTGAAGCAGGCTCGCAGGGCACGCAAGATCAGCGCTGAACGGTACTACGCGGATCTTGCAGAGTACGAGTCGGACGAGCGTCGGTTGGCGAAGGACCGCAATGCGTGGAATCGCAGGATCCTGGCAGCCCAGGGAGAGCCCGTGGACGTGGCGAAGGAGTGGTACCGCGACGGTGTCACCCTGGCTGAGCGCCGCTCCTATGTGGAACAGACGCTGACTGCGCTTGTCGTTCTCCAGGTGGGCAGAGGGCGCAGGGTCCCTGTGCGGGACCGCGTGGTCCCTGTGTGGGCCGAGAAGTAGCAGCGAGACCAGGCTGAGCCCGTCACTTCGTACGGCGCGGGTGACGGGCCTTGCCACATGTGGACACATCGAGCCCCAAGGAAGCGTTCATCCTCCGCCACTTGGCATCCGACCACTTGGGAGCCCTTTTTGCGTGCGTCCGAGCCCAGACCATGTCGTGATCTTCTGCTTCGTCACTCGGATGCGGCACCCATCCGCCCCCTGTCGGAGGCCCGCACTCCCGCAGTGACTTCGCTATTTACGGCAAGGTCTTCAGCGACCGCGGCGGCCAGGAGTGCCGCGCCCGGCGTATGGCCGGAGCCGACGTAGCGCCACTGAGCATCTGTGACCGTGCCAGGCGCGGTGTCGTGGCCGCGGTGTTCGGCGCGGTCGGCGCGCAGGGCGGCGTATGTCGTCGAGTAGGCGCGCGACTTGGTGAGGACATGGCCCCGGTAGCCGAGTGTGTGAGCCCAGGCCCGCAGATGCAGGGGTGCGAACTCCGGGAGACCGCCGAGGCGCCAGCACATCCGCATGAGTGCCCGAACGTGGTCGGAGACGCGGGCAGCGTCGATGTCCTCCCGGCTCGTGAGCCGGTAGTCGGTGCCGGCCCCTGTCTCGCCCGCTCCTTTGGTGACGTACTTGGCGACGTAGGCAGCTACGGCATCGTCGGCCGGTCCGTCACCATCGATGCGAAGCGGTCGGACATCGAGTTGGACACCCCAGCGGAGGGCGAGTTCGCCGACGGCGGGACTGTGAGCCGTACGGATCACGACCCGGCTTGCGGAGGCACGTACTGAGTCGGCGAGTCTGTTGCTTGCGCCCCAGGCCGGGGCTTCGTCGTCGGGTCCGGTCGGGCCGTCGAGGCGGACGACCGCGTGGACGTGGACGGCGGCGCGTTTCTGGTATTCGGCAACGCGAGCGAAGGACAGTCGGGCGTGCTGGGGGAAGCGGGACTGTGTGATGCCGGCCGACGAGGCGAGGTGACGCCGGACGCCGATGACGAAGCGGTCCCAGAGCTGGCCCGCGTGTGCGTACCAGAGGACGTGGCCGGTGTAGTCGTAGCAGTCGGGGCAGAGCGGTCCACCGACAGCCGGGTCATCCTGGGCATGGATCAGGCCGCAGCCGAGGGGTCGCCCGTGTTCGCATACGCCGCCGTCGCGGCGGGGACGGCACCGTTCGCCAGCACGGTGGACCGAACCGAAGGACGGGGCGGTCAGGGTGATGAAGAGCCGGGGGCGGTGGCGCACGGTGGCAGGGATGTTCTTGCCACCGAGGAGGCCCGCGCGGATCAGGTGATAGGTGTCTCCGGCGTGGAGGCGGGAGCAGGCGGGGCAGACGGTTGAGCGTCTGTTGCGGCAGCGGATGAGGAGGCGTTCGCCGGGTTCGTTGCGGGTGTCGTAGTGGTGGAGTATCTCGCCGGTCGTGCCGTCCAGAGTGGTGGTGGAGCCGGTGAGGTGGACGGGGTGGGAGCAGCCGCCGGTTGCGGTGATCTGTTCCAGCCAGCGGGCGAATTGGGGGTCTTGGGCGAGGCGGATTGCGTCGCGGTCGGTTTCGGGGAGCTGGCGCAGGCGCGCCGCGCGGTCGAGAGCGGCGCGCCTGTCAGCCGGGGTGTAGTGCGGGGTGATGGTGGTGGCCTTCCGGGGTGAGCCGCCGCAGCGGCACGGATGTGGGTGGGTGGCACGAGGTGGGTCATGGGGATCACTCCCTTGGGTGGTGGGTGTGGTGGGGGTTCAGCGGATGGTGCCGGTGCCGCGGCAGACGCGGCAGCGCCGGAGGCGTCCGGTCCAGGTCTTGCGGGCTCCGTCGCCCTTGCAGTGCGGGCACCTCACGCGAGGCATAGGCATGGGGGGTACGTCCCTTCTCTGCTCAGGTGTGGGAGAAGCCGCTGATGAACCAGGTCACGAGTCCGTGGACGGTGAAGACCACGGGGGTCTGGCCGAGGTAGACGCCGAAGAGGCCGACACAGACGGCTTCCCAGGCGCGGACGTCGCGGGAGCGGACGAGGAGGACGGTGATGATCCCGAAGATCACCGCGAACGTGAACGCCGTACCTTCGCTGATCACTTCGACTCTCCTTCCAGCGCCGTCAGAGCGCGGGTGACGAGGGGCAGTTCTGGGGTCATCGCGCTGTACTTGCGGGCCGTGGCCACGGCCTCATCGGTGGGGGTGAGGTGGGAGCGGGCGCGGCTCCATCCACCATCAGGGCCGGTGCAGACGGCCACGCCACGCTCTTCCGGCGTGATGGCCTGTGCGACGGCGACGGCGTCCTTGTTGAGGTCGCCGAGGGTCATTTCGGCGGTGCCGGGGTCGTTGACCCGGTGACAGATCCGGCCCCCGAGTTGGGCGCGCAGGGCGGTGACGCCGGGGCCGAGGTCGGATCCGACGCGTTGGCCGGCCACGACCAGGTGAATGCCGAGGGCGGCACCGAGCTGGGCGAGACGTAGCAGGAGGGTGGAGCACTGTTCGGCTTCCGCCTTGCTCTCGCGGGTGCCGTCGGACAGGTACAGCTCTGCGATCTCGTCGACCAGGACGACGACCGGAACCGGGCGGAGCTTGTCCCGGAGCTCCCAGACCGAGCGGACCCCGGCCGACCGGCAGGCACTCATCCGGTCCTGCATGTCGACGACCAGGGCGGCGAGGACGGCGACCGCTTCCCGCCGTGAGGTGGCCAGTGCGCTGAGCCGTCCGGCGAAGAGGCCGAGTTCCATGCCGCCTTTGCAGTCGATGCCGACCAGGGCGACCCGCTGCGTGGCGAGTTGAGTGATGAGCCGGGCCAGCAGCGTCGACTTGCCCGAGCGGGTGGCCCCGGTGATCAGCCAGTGCGGGACCAGCCGCAGGTCCATCACCCATGCCCCGCCGGTCTCTAACGCCCCGATGAGGGCGGACAGGAGTTCGGCCGGGGCGGTGGCTAAGCCGGGCCGCTGAAGCGGATCATGGGCCATGGCGGTCAGGAGCACGATGCCGCGTTCGGGCGAGGTGACCCGCACCGCGTGGACCTTCCATGCGTGGACGAATGCGTCCGCCGCCTTCAGATAGGTCGCCGGGGTCTGCCCCGCGTGCAGCCGCACCACCATGGTCAGCCCCATGGGTGTGACGCGGGGAAAGGAGCAGCGCGGAGCGACCGGCCTTACCGGGTCGCCCTTGACCAGCAGGTGACCGACGAGGGTCCGAGCCGGGAGCCGCGAGACCGCGAGGTCGTTCAGGACGGCGATCCGCCGCCAGGTGAACACCGCCCGCCACGCGGTGATCGGGTAGCCGATGAGGTACCAATGCCAGACCGGACGGTGCCGGCGCACGAGGTCGCCGACGACGAGCATCCAGGCCAGCACGGCGAGGGCGAAGGCGAACACGATCGGTCCCATCACGCGTCACCGCCCTTGCCATGCGGGGCAGCACTCGTGCGGACGGGGGTGATGGCGTCGGCGCGGAAGCTGACGCCGTGCCGGTCGCCCATGGCCCACATGAACGCCACCAGACCGGTGACCTTGACGATCTGTCCTTCTTCGATGCCGGTCGGTTCGCCGCTGACGGCGATCTCGATGACGGAGATCCGCCGCCGGTCCTGCCGCACGGTGACGGCGACGGTGTAGACGGGGTTGCCGTCCCGGTCCTTCTTCACCTCCTGCGTCTCGGAGTTGCTGATCTTCACTTCCGGAGCGATGGCGCACCGCAGTACGCCCAGCCGCGCCGTGTCCACGGGAATGGACTGCATGTCTTCGGCCTCCCTGGCCAATCGGACGCCAGTCATATGCTGACGTCACTTGTCCTTACGAGTGACGAGTTTGGAGTGCTGTACGGCGAGTGCGCAACTACTTATGCTGACGAGTGACGCCGCGCGTGCGACGTGCCTATGACCCCGACCCGTCGGAGATGCCCAGATGTCGGAGATCCAGCGCCCCGGAGCCCTCTACCAGCAGGTGGCCGCCGCGATCCGCGAAGCGATCCTGTCCGGCGAGCACGAGCCCGGAGCCCCGCTCCCCTCGGAAGCCCAGCTCATGGAGCGCTACCAGGTCTCGCGCCCGACCGTCCGCAACGCGGTCGCCGCCCTGCGGTCGGAAGGGCTGATCGACGTCCGCCACGGCAAGGGCAGCTTCGTACGCGCCGACCACGGGCCCGCCGCGGGCATCTCCCGCCACGTCGGCAAGACGCCGACCGGGCACTTCACGCTGTACGGCGTAGCCGCCTGGCAGCAGACCGAGGAACCGGCCACCTACCGCACCCACGCCACCGAAGCCACAGCCCACCAGCTGGAACTGAAAGTGGAGGACGCGCTGTTCGGCTGTGACCGGCTGCTGGCCGACCCGGCGTCCGGAGCGCGGGCGATGCACCGCACGCTGATCCCCTTCACCACGGCCGAGGCCGTACCCGCCCTCGCCGAAGCACCGGACACCGAACCGGCGAGCGTGTACGCGCTGCTGACGAAGGCCGGGCACACGCTGTGGTGGTCCGAGACGGTACGGGCCCGCATGCCGCTGCCCGACGAGCGCACCGCGCTGCGGCTTCCCGACGCGACCCCGGTCCTGCACGTGTCCCGCGTGACCTGCGGCACCGACGACCAGGCCCTGATCCTCGAAGAACTCCGCATCCCAGCCGACCGCGCCGAACTCACCTACCGGATCACCGCCGACAAGGAGCCCACCCGACGCGGCAAGGCGTGAGCGCGAACGGCAATCGGTCGAAACAGTCTTCACTTCCTCAAGGGCGCGCCTGCGGCGCGCCGGGCCGCCCGGCCGCCCCGGCCGGGCATGCGGCGTGACCGCCGGTCCCGGCCGGACGCCGGACGCCCCACACCGCAGCCAGCCCAAGGAGTCGAAGCGTCGACCGGTGGTCGAGGGCCGGGGCGTGGGTGGCTGGGGGTCGCCGACCTCCGAGGCTTTAGGCAGCCACCATGGGGCGAGCCTCGAAGAACAGGGGGCCCATCGGGCACAACACCGGGCAGGTCCAGTACCTGCCCGATTCGCCGGGCGAGCGTAAGGCCCCCTGTTCACTCGCCCCATGGCAGCTCCCGCCCAAAGTCTCTCCACCCGACGACGTGCCCACCCGCACCGCCAACCCGCGGACACACACCTCACAGCGCACCCCCGTCGTCGACGAGACCCTCGAGAAGTTCCGCGAGCCGGACGGCCGCAGCGGGCACGCCCACCAGGCGGACCACACCCCGCCCTACGTCATCCGTCGAAGCCACCGCACGTAACTGCGACGGCTCGAACGCTGCCGTGTGAAGAGCACGGTTCACTTGGTCGGCCGCCGCCCGCGCTGCTCGCCAGCCAGCCATGTAGTCCACCCCACGCACCCAAAGACCGTGATCCGCATCTGCGACATCAGGCCCGTCGTCCGGCGCATTCTCACCCGCATCGATTGCCTTACTCACTTCCGACCCCGATCTAGATAACGGATCATCAACTTCCTTTGACCGGGGCGGAAACGCAGCACGACGGCCCCGGTACCATCAGGCACCGGGAACCGCCGTGTTCCCAGCCGGGCCACCCTTCGCTTTCCAGGGCATACGGGGTGGCCCGGTCTCGGTATTGGGTTGTGAAGCGCGGACCCTCGCTCAGAGGGATTGGGAGAGCCCCGGCGAGGGGCCGCACCTCTTGGCTGGAGTGGTCATCTCCAGCCGGGGACCGGGCCGCCGTCCGCTCCCGATCGCGTGGGAGTGGCAGGGGTTGGCGGCCCGGAGATCAGCAGGCTGTTCGTCCCGTAGCGCCGTCGTCACGGTCGAAGCGGCACCAGATGGTCTTGCCGCCTTGATCGCCGGGACGCCACCAGACCGAGGAGGCCAGCCGCTGGACGATGAACAGTCCACGGCCGTTGTCCGGCAGGACCGCTTCCGACAGCTCGCCCGCCAGACCGGGCGAGAACGCGTCTCCCAGCGGCAGCAGCGGGGGCGAGGAGTCCTCATCCGCGATGCCGATGAACACCCACTTGGGCCATACCTTGAACGTCAGGTCGATACGTCGGGCACCACCAGGACGAGCGAGGCCCCGTTCGGGCACCACATGGTTCACCACGTTGCCGACCAGTTCGGACACGACCAACCGCGCGTCATCCACGAACTCACTCGCGTCCGCATCCGTCAGGAACACGGCCGTCATGTCACGGGCGACCCGCGCAGTGTTCGGTGACTCGGCGAACAGCGAAGCCGTCAGGAAGTGCCCACCGGCCGACGGATCCGGCACCGCGAACCAGTGGTCGAACGCGTCCACCTCGTGCGCCAGGCGCTCAGCTCTTCTTGCCTCCATCACATCCCTCTCCGGGCCCCGTAAGCCCCCTCACGGCACCGCTTGCATCACGCAAGCCAGTACACGGGCAGACGGACGTGACCGGCAGCGTTCACCAGGGGGTTCACGTGAACACCCGCAAAGGCAAGGGGGTTCACCAATGGACCCCCTTGAACGAAACTGCTGTGTCAGGATGAACACTCGCCGTCATTCTCGGGTTGGCAGGGGAGCATGAGCCGGGAGCAGAACGCGCACTTAATCGCCGTCATGGCCGAGGCTCAGGTTTCGAATAAGGGACTGGCCAAGCGCATGCAAGACGCCGCCACCCAGCGCGGCATCCGTCTCGGCACGACACATATCGCAGTGCAGCGATGGCGCGACGGCTCAGGCATCAAGCCCGAGACGGCAGCGATCATGGCAGACGTTCTCTCAGCCAAGCTCGGACGCCGAGTCGCCCTCGGTGATCTCGGCTTCTTCGACCACACCAGAGCAAGCGCACCGGAGCCGACCGGCTATCCCAACACGCTTCCCGAGGCACTCTCCGCGCTTGACGAGCTGGCCCAGGAGCGCGCCGACGCGCCCACGTCGGACCCGTTGATCATCGCGGACGCCGACCTCAGCTCCGCAGTCTTGTCATGGATGATCGCCCGCCCTGACGGCATCGAGGCCGACCGGCCGGCACAACAGCGCGTTGGCATGCGCGATGTCCGCGCGATCAGGGACGCCGCCGCCACCTTCATGCAGCTCGACTTCAAGTACGGCGGAGGCCACGGTCACCGGGCGTTACGTCACTACTTCCGCTATGAGGTGCTGCCCCTGCTGAACGTGAGCTACAGCGAGAAGGTGGGAACGGCCTTATTCGGCGCCGCAGCCGAGGTCTCTCAGCTACTGGCGTGGACCGCCTACGACACCGGGAATCACCGCCTCGCACACCGCTATCTCACTTCCACGCTGCGCTTGTCCCAGGTCATCGACGACCGCATGTTCGGGGCTCGCATTCTCGGCAACCTCAGTCACCAGGCCAACTACCTCGGAAACCATGCCCAGGCTGTTCAGCTAGCGCGGGCCGCAGTCGAGGGCGCCAAGAACCGAGCCACCCCACGCGCCATGGCACTCAGCTCAGCGATGGAGGCCCGAGCCCTCTCCAACGCAGGCGACCGCGTCGCGGCAGCCCGCGCTATGAACGAGGCAGCGCGCCACTTCGAGCACGCCGACACCGTCGTGGACCCGGCTTGGCTCGCCTACTTCGACGAAGCGGAACTTATGGGCGAACTCTGCCACTGCTTCCGCGACCTCAAGATGCGTCGACAGGCCGTCGAGCAGGCCCAGCGCGCCGTGGACAGCACCGACCCGAAGTACGCCCGCACTCTCGGCTTCTGCCGCATGGTGCTGGCCCAGAGCCAGCTACTGAACGGCGAGGTGGACGCCGCCCTCACCACCGCGAGCCTCGCAGTCGAGCGCGGAGACTCCCTTCAGTCCTCACGCTTCCAGCGCTACGTCACCGACTTCCAGCGCGAGATCAGCGTGCATGCGACAAGCCCCGCCGTAGCCGCCTTCCACGAGAAGGTGAGCGACGCGTTCGCACGGCTGGACGAGGACGAGTAACGGCTACGACGGCCGCCAGTCCCGAGGCGCCTGATCATTCCGAAGGCCAGCGATGCGCCGCCGGTACTCAGCCGCGGTCTCTTCGTTCTCCCGCACGTTCTGCATGAGCCACGTCGTCATGCCGAACTCCTGCATCCCTCGCAAGGTCTCGTACCCGTGCCAGTCGTACAGGTCCCGCCCGTACGACGCGACGAAATCGGCGTACTGCGCATCGGTCTGCCAACCGAGACTGTGATGCTCCACGGCAGTCACCATGAGATCCCACTCAGGATGATCGAAGCAGAACACCTCGAAGTCAATCAGGATCACGCGCCCGCGGCCATTCACCATGAGGTTCTGCACATGCGCATCGCCGTGCACCGGCCCCTTGGACGACTCGAACCGCAGCTCCAAGTACTTGTCCTGCAACTCCCGCCACCGCTTCCGCAGGAACGCCCGGTCATCCTCCGGGATCGCAGCCCTATCGATCCGCAGTTCCTGCTTCTCGAAGGGATCGAACGACGGCAGCTCAAGGCCGGCGGGAACGGTCAGCGAGTGCAGGTCCCGCAGGATGCCACCCAGCTCCCCGTACGTGGCCTTGCGGCCCCCCTCAACGATCAGATGCCAGAACGTCACCGGATGCCCATCGATCAGGAGTGGCTGTTCCACGTCTTCGACGATCCGAGCAGCCGGGAATCCCTCCGCCGCCAACCACCGGGCCACGGCGACCTCTTTGCGCGCCGTGGGCACCCATTCCTCGCCCCGAGCGATGCGGACGACCACTGGTACGGAAGCCAGCCGGAACAGCGCGTTCTCCCCGAGGCGGATCAGCTCGGCGCCTCTGTCGTCGAGCCCCGCCGTCCGGCACGCGGCACGTAACACCCGCGCAGCCCCAGCCGACGTGAACCCCTCATCCGTGCGAGCAGCGTCAACCGCCATGCCCGTACCAGCTCCCCTAGTCGCGCGCGATCAACCAGCGCACGCCCACGGGCGACCAACCCGACGCACGCCAGACACGACTAGGACCGTACCCACCAAGCGCTCGTCGACGATAGGTGGAACGCCGGCGCCTTAAGGCAACGACTTCGGCAGGATGCAAGACACAACCGCGCAACGTCTGGGAAGATACTGCCTCACTCTGGCTAAATAAAGCACATAGAGGCGGGGGACCGTGTCTCGCACTAGCAAGTGGTTGATGATCATTAGCGTTGCTGTAGGCGTGTTGGCGGTTTGCGTGGGTGCCGCATATATGGCAATCCCAGGCGACGTGTCAAACCGTATTGCCATAGGGACGGCAGTGGGCAGCTTGGTCGGCGGACTTATTGGCGCATGGGCGCCGTCCGTAATCGAGCGATCAAATACGATAACTACAGGTCCTACTGCACCTGCTGACAGAGACCCAGCTCATCAAGCTGAACAGGCATCTGACGGAAACGGAGCCACGCAGCAGAGCATTGGAGGGTCTGGGTTCAACCTCTCGGCAGGAAACGGCGGAACAAACTTCCAAGGTGCCACATTCACTTTCGGCACGACTCCCCCTGAAGTCACAAAATCTGACAGTGAGGGTGGGGTGGTGCCCCCAAAAGTAATCAGACTGGGGGAGATCCCGCGTGAACCTCCTGGATACCAACAGCGAACAGATCTCCTGCGAAGCCTTCGACAGGCAAAGACCGAAAACTCGCTGACCGTCGTACATGCTCTGACCGGGCTTCGCGGGGTCGGGAAAACCCATCTCGCCGCTGCATACGCTCGCGAATGCATTAGTGATAAATGGATCTTGGTTGCGTGGCTAAACGGTGAAGATCCAGAACAGCTCATATCGGGTCTCGCCAGCATGGCTGAACAGCTTGGCATTCGTACCTCCGATCAAGATTCTGCCACCGCAGCACGAGCAGCTCGCAATTATCTTGAAACAACCACGGATCACGCGTTGGTCGTCATCGATAACGCCGAAAAACCTGAAGAAGTTCTACCCTGGATTCCGACAGCCGGCCTGACCCAAGTTGTCATTACTACCACCCATCAGGCCTTCTCTAACACGGCGCATAATATTGACGTATCGGTTTATACCACGCAGCAAGCACAAGACTACTTGACTTCGCGGACGAATATAGCTGACCCACATGGTGCAGCGCAGGTTGCGGAGGAACTGGGATATCTTCCCCTAGCACTTGCACAAGCCGCCTGGCTAATTAACATCCGCGGTTACACCTATGCCGATTACCTTGCCCGCGTGCGCTCGGCGCCAATTTCCCATGCCCTAAGTGCGGCTCGCGGCGACTCGTACCCGCACAGCACGGCACAGTCCATTCTCCTGTCGGTTGAGCAGGCCAAAAGTAGTGATCCAGCCGGAGCCATCCACGCAGTCCTTGAGGTTCTCCCTTTCCTATCCCCCACAGGGATCCAAAAAGTACTCCTACGCCAAATCCTCCGGACGATATCGCCAGGATCTCTGGAGCAAGCACTAGGAAATCTCGCTGAAGCGTCGCTTATCACGTACAGCGTAGATCGCAGCAGTGTAATGATGCATAGGCTCGTGCAGCGAGTGTTGCGCGACAGGGACGACGACGATGAAGAATTCGAGAGAATTGCCACACAGCTCGTTGCATCCTTGAGCGATTACACATTTTCGAGTGGCGAAGCATGGCAACGGAGAAGCGATGGTCTGCACCTTTGTGAGCAGATCACATCTTTAACCCATGCTACTTCTCAGAGGTCGCGGCGTCACGGCGCAGAATGGGAACTTTTGCTGCTGCATCTCCGCTCCTGGGCTCAACGGTTCCTTTCCGAGGTCCAGGAATATGATCGATCCGTCACAATTGCCACCTCGTTGGCGAGTGACAGTAGAAAAATCCTCGGACGCGAGAACGAATTCACCATGTCGGCCTTTCACAACATTGCCCATGCCTTAGGTAAAGCTGGACAGGCTGAGGAAGCGCTAGAGATGCACCAGACGGTTACGGCTGAGCATGAGCGAATCTTCGGCGCGGACGACTTGAGAACTCTAAAGAATAGAAATTGCCTAGCCACTGCGTACGTCAATGAGGGCCGCATCGCAGAAGGTGTGGCGATTCACGAGTCTGTCCTGGCTGATCGCGAGCGACTTCTGGGCCAGGATGACCCTGACACGCTCACCTCACGCCATAATCTTGCTCACGCTTACGAATCTGCCGGTCATCACGTAAAAGCAATCGAGCTTCACAAGGCTGTTCTATCGGATCGCCTTAGGATATTTGGGCCCAACGCGCGACAAACCTTGGAAGCTCGCCACTGTTTGGCTTCTGCCTACGAAATCTCCGGCCACTTCGATGAAGCAATTCCGCTGTACAGAAAGGTGAGTGCGGATCGAGAACGCATTCTCGGGCCCGATCATCCGAGCACCCTAAACTCTCGCCGCAAGCTCGCCTCAGCCTACGCGGCGTCCGGGCGCCTAAAAGAGGCTATTGATATTCATCGCGTACTTGTACAGGAGCGAGAGGAGCTGCTGGGGGCAAAGCACCCCAGTACTCTTTCCTTCCGTGAATATTTGGCTCGAGCCTATAGCGCAGCAGGGCACCATAGTGAAGCTATCTCTACGCTCGAGTCAATTTGTGCGATTGCAGAGCAGGTGCTAGGCCCCGACCATCGATCGACTCTTAACTATCGCCACACTTTGGCCCACACATATCAGGATGCAGGAAGGGTGGAGGAATCCCTCCCTCTGCATCAAGGTGTGTACTCTCACCGAGAAAAGATACTTGGCCCCGATCACCCGCTTACACTGGATGCACAGCACTGCCTCGCTTCCGCATATGGCCAAACTCCGCATAAAAAGGAAGCCTTGCTCCTCTATCAAAAAGTACTGCAAGGACGCACACGGATCTTCGGCCCAAATGATCAAAGCACTTTGGCGGCGCGACATGGTCTTGCTCACGCTTATGAGGAGGCAGGGAAATTCGACGACGCAATGGTTTTTCACCAGGCAGTTCTAGATGACCGGCTTCGCGTGTTCGGGCCTGAGCACCCAGCAACGCTAGAGTCGCGTAATTGCCTCGCGCTAGCCTATCGAGTCGCTAACCGATTCGACGAAGCCATCACCTTGCACGAAGCCGTTGCAGCCGACCACGCACGCATCCACGGCCCCGACCACCCCGACACCCTGGCCAGTCGGCACAGTCTGGCCAACACATACCGGACCGCTAACCGGTTCGACGAAGCCGCCACCCTGCACGAAGCCGTTGCAGCCGACCACGCACGCATCTTCGGCCCCGACCATCCCCACACCCTGGCCAGCCGGCACAGTCTGGCCAAGACATACCGAGCCGCTAACCGACTCGACGAAGCCATCACCCTGCACGAAGCCGTTGCAGCCGACCACGCACGCATCCACGGCCCCGACCATCCCCACACCCTGGCCAGCCGGCGCAATCTGGCCAACACATACCGAGTCGCTAACCGATTCGACGAAGCCATCACCTTGCACGAAGCCGTTGCAGCCGACCACGCACGCATCCACGGCCCCGACCACCCAGAGACAGTGAGCAGTCAACGAGAATTGGTCGAGACCCGCCGTGCATCGAAACAGTGGAGCAAGGGGCGATTCTTGCGCTGGCTAATCCGTCGCCATGCATCGGCTGCGTGAACACGTGGGCCCGTATCAGGTCCAATAGATCTCAGGACCGCGTCTGACGGCATCCAGTGCACCCGGACCCACGCACCTCGGTCAGGATCTCATCGAAGCCGTCCCATTGCTTTTTCCCACCTGCCCCCGGCTCAGCTAACTGGAGGGGGCTGCTTGACCGTCAGCGGCAGCAGATTCATGCCTCTGACGGTACGTGACGTACTGAGGGATACACCATCAGCCCCAAACCAAGCGCGGTACCGCCGCTCAGCGTGCCTACGAGTGACAACCGGCCCTCGGCCAGGCCCGACTACGACCGCGCTCAGGTGGCCCGCAGTGGGACAAGCAACCGCTGAATAGTCAGCACCGGCTCAGCACATGGACCACGATCAGCAAGGACTAACGCGAAAGAACATCATGATCCAATTAGGCCTACAGGTCTCTTCATCTGCTCATTTGCGAAGGTCAAACGCCGCGTGCGAAGCAGCCTGCCCGAAGTACTCGACGTTCATCACGGCATTGCGCGTAGCTCCGGGAAGCCTGAACAGAGCTCCGAGGCCCCGCATCATGTCCAAGGCGGGGCCCCGGCCCTACGCGTCCCCCGGAGTCACTTCATCAGCGACTTCCTGAAGCGGCGCCAGGAGTCCACCATCGATGGAAGTTGATCAAGAGGAGCGGCTGCTTGATCCACGTCATGCGGTCCCGCTTCCAGGCAGCGGGGATACGGATGAGGAACAAGCCGTGGCCCTCCAACAAGGATGGTGAAGGCTGGAGGCGCGAGCGAGAAGTTACTTTCACTTAGGCGCTGCGAGCAGCTCACCGCTGAGCAGCCCGCGGACGGTGTGCGTGGCGGCGACGGCCCACGCGGCGACCAGGACGACGTACAACGCGCAGGCGAGCACGTCGTAGGCGACCAGCCCGGTGTGCCGGGCCAGCGCCGCCGCTCCGGTCACACAGGTGCCGACCGGGAAGGTGAACGCCCACCAGGTCATCGCGAAGCCCATCCCGTGCCGGCGGGCCCGCACCACATGCGCGGTGGCCAGGCACAGCCAGAGCAGCGCGAACCCCATGACGGGCACCCCGTACAGCACGGCGAGGACGGCGAGACCACGGCTGTCCGGGCCGGGCAGGACCCCCGGAGCGGCCTCCGCGAACTTTCCGACGGCGGTGGTGGACTGCCCGAGCGGCCCCAGGACGAGGAACAGGGTCGGGGTGAGGGCGAGGGGCAGCGGCCCGCCGGTCAGCAGCCGCGCGAACACGACCGGCAGCATGACGAGCGTGGCGAGCAGACTCAGTCCGAACAGCGCGAAGCACGCCAGGAGCAGCGTCTGCCGCGGCTGCCCGGCCGGCAGATACGGCACCAGCAGCGGCCCGAGCGCGGCGGACACCATGGGCGCGACCAGCGGCAGCAGCCACACGGGCGTCGCCTGGGCCGCCCGCACCCGATGGCGTACGGCCATCAGGTACGGGACGGCGACGGCCGCCGTGAGGGCGACGGCCGTCCCGACGGTGAACAGGACGGCGTCGAGGGCGACCGCGGCCCGGACGCCGATCCAGTCCCGGCCGACGGTGAGGGCGCCGCCCCCGACGGCCGGCAGCGCCATCGCCAGGCAGCCGTAGAACGGCGCCGTCGCCGGATCCAGCAGATGGGCGCGGGCCTGGTCGCGGTGATGGCGCCAGTGCAGGGCGCGGGCGCCGAGCAGGGCGAGCAGCAGGACGAGGGCGAGGGCCCAGCAGGCGGTGAGCAGCGGCCGCAGCCCCGGCGGGCGGACGGGGAGCGCGGCTCCCGCCGTGGCGAGGATCGCGGTTCCCATGACCGTGGCGTACCAGTTCGGTCCGAGGTGACGGACGGCGCCGGCGGGCACCCGGGGGAGGGTGTACAGGGGCTGGGCGGCGGTGACCATGCCTCCACGGTCGCCCGGCCGCCCTTCCGCGACCAGGGACTATGACTCTATGGGGACATAAGCTGGGCTTATGGGGAGTGTCGAGGAACAGCCGGCGGACGGCGGAACGGGTTCGATCGCGCACCGGGTCCCGGACCTGGGCGCGCTGGAGCTGCTGCTGGCGGTGGCACGGCTGGGCAGCCTGGGCGCGGCCGCACGGGAGCTCGGCATCACACAGCCGGCCGCGAGCAGCCGGATCCGTTCCATGGAACGCCAGCTGGGCGTCGCCCTGGTGGACCGCTCGCCACGCGGCTCCCGGCTCACGGACACCGGCGCGCTGGTGACGGACTGGGCGGGGCGGGTCGTCGAGGCGGCACGGGCGTTCGACGCGGGGGCGCAGGCGCTGCGGGTCCGCCGCGACTCGCGGCTGCGGGTGGCGGCCAGCATGACGATCGCCGAGTACCTGTTGCCCGGCTGGCTGCTCGCGCTGCGCGCCGGGCGGCCGGACACGGCGGTGTCGCTGCTCGCGGGCAACTCGGCGGCCGTCGCCGAACGGCTGCTCTCCGGGGAGGCGGACCTCGGCTTCGTGGAGGGCCTCACGGTGCCGCCCGGCCTGGACTCGGCCGTGATAGCCCACGACCATCTGATCGTCGTGGTCGCGCCCGCCCACCCGTGGGCCCGCAGGCGGCGGCCGCTGCCCGCGGCCGAGCTGGCCTCGACGCCGCTGATCCTGCGCGAGAAGGGCTCGGGGACCCGGCAGGTGCTCGACACGGCGCTGGGTGGTCTGGCCCGGCCGCTGATCGAGCTCTCCTCGACGACGGCGGTCAAGGCGGCGGCGGTCAGTGGGGCGGGGCCGGCGGTACTGAGTGAGCTGGCGGTCGGTGAGGAGCTGGGGCTGCGGCGGCTGGTGAAGGTGCCGGTGGAGGGGGTTGAGCTGGCGCGCGATCTGCGGGCGGTGTGGCCCACGGGGCATCGGCCCGCGGGGCCGGCGCGGGAGCTGTTGTCGTTGACCCGGGGGTAGGTTCTCTCGCCCCCGCCGCCCCTTCCCTTCCCGAACCTGGGGGCGGTGCCCCCAGACCCCCCTTCGGCCCCGAAAGGGCCTCGTCCTCAAACGCCGGACGGGCTGGGTCGCGCCGCTCTTACCAAGGCGTGCATGACCCGTACGTCCTCGTCCATCTCCGGGTGCCACTGGACGCCCAGCACCCAGGCCGCCGACGGTAGTTCGACGGCCTCCACGGTGCCGTCCGCCGCGTACGCCGACGGGATCAGGCCCGTGCCGAGGCGGTCCACGGCCTGGTGGTGGTAGGCCGGTACGGAGGTCTCCTCCTCGACGGCCGCCGCGTACCGCGTGCCGGGGATCGGCTTGACCGGGTGCCGGCCGAAGGCGCCGACGACCTCGGCGTGCCCCTCGATGTGCTGGGTCAGGGTGCCGCCGAGCGCGACGTTCAGCAGCTGCATGCCCCGGCAGATGCCCAGCAGCGGGAGGTCCGCCGCCAGCGCCGCCTCGATCAGGGCCAGCTCCCAGGCGTCCCGCTCCCGGGCCGGCGGCCCGGTGCGGGGGTCCGGCTCGGCGCCGTAGCGGACCGGTTCCACGTCGGGGCCGCCCGCGATCACCAGGCCGTCGAGGCGGGCCACGGCCGCCGCCGCGTGCTCGGGAGCGTCCGGCGGGAGCATCGCGGCCAGCCCGCCGGCCCGCTGCACCAGCCGCGGGTACCCGACGGGCAGCAGCGCGGCGTCCAGCGCCCACACGCTCCAGCGTGCCGCGGACTCCAGATACGTGCTGACGCCGATCAGCGGACGTGCGCCGTCCGTCATGTGCCCTCCCGCTCCCGCAAGGGATCGCCGCAATGGATCGTAGTCATACCATTTCACGTCAGGAAGCCCCTGAGCAGGGCGGCCGTCCCCGCGCAGTGCTCCCGCATCATCTCCCGCGCCCCGTCCGCGTCCCCGTCCAGCACCGCCTCCACCAGTGCGAGGTGCTGCCGCTGCGAGTGCTCCAGGTTGCGGACCAGGAGCGGGATGCAGTCGAGCAGGTCGTTCACCGTGGCCCGGACCGCCGCGTACCGCGCGGTCAGCGAGGGCGAGCCGCACAACTCGGCCAGGGTGAGGTGGAGCATCGTGTCCAGCCGGCGGTAGTCGGCCAGCGGCGCGTCCGCCGTGCGGGCCAGCGCCTCGCGCAGGCGCTCCGCCTGCTCGTCCGTCAGTCCGTGCGTCGCGCACAGGCCCGCCGCGCCCACCTCGAGCACCTCGCGGAAGCGCAGCACGTCCTCGATGTCGACCTCCGCGATCCGCCGCCGCAGCTCGTCCTCGCCGCCGGCGTCGGTACGCGGCAGCACGAACGTTCCGCCGTAACGGCCCCGGCGGGACTCGACCAGGCCCTGGTCCTGGAGGACCTTCAGCACTTCGCGCAGCGTCACCCGGCTGATCCCGAGCCGCTCCGCCAGGTCCCGTTCGGCGGGCAGCCGTTCGCCGCCCGGCACCAGGCCCAGCCGTACCACCTGGAGAATCTGCTCCAGCGCCTCCTCGAAGCCGTTCCCGGCCCGCACCGGCCGCAGTACCGGCGTCAACCGGTCGTCCGGTCCGCTGTCAGCGTCCACCGACATCTGGCCGCGCCCCCTTCCCAAGCAATGGTTCTCCGCAATACCTTATGGCTCCCGGCCCGCCCGAAGAAGACGGGGGAGCCGGGGAAGCCGAAGGAGGCCCTTCCCGTGGCAGACCGCACACCCCCGCTCGGCGTCGAGGAGCTGCACGCTCACGTCGCGAGCGGTGAGATCGACACTGTCGTCCTGGCCTTCCCCGACATGCAAGGGCGTCTCCAGGGCAAGCGGTTCGCCGCCCAGTTCTTCCTCGACGAGGTCCTCCAGCACGGCACCGAGGGCTGCAACTACCTCCTCGCCGTCGACACGGAGATGAACACCGTCGACGGGTACGCCATGTCCTCCTGGGAGAGCGGCTACGGCGACTTCGCCATGCGCCCCGACCTGTCGACCCTGCGCCGCGTGCCGTGGAACGCCGGCACCGCCCTGCTCATCGCCGACCTGACCTGGAACGACGGCTCGCCCGTGGTCGCCGCGCCGCGCCAGATCCTGCGCCGCCAGCTGGAGCGCCTCGCCGGGCACGGTTTCACCGCCCAGGTCGGCACCGAGCTGGAGTTCATCGTCTTCAAGGACAGCTACGAGGCTGCCTGGGACGCGAACTACCGCGGACTCACCCCGGTCAACCAGTACAACGTCGACTACTCGGTGCTCGGCACCGGCCGGGTCGAGCCACTGCTGCGCCGCATCCGCAACGAGATGGCCGGCGCCGGACTCACCGTCGAGTCCGCCAAGGGCGAGTGCAACCCCGGCCAGCACGAGATCGCCTTCCGCTACGACGAGGCCCTGGTCACCTGCGACCAGCACGCGATCTACAAGACCGGCGCCAAGGAGATCGCCGCCCAGGAAGGCGTCTCGCTGACCTTCATGGCCAAGTTCAACGAGCGCGAGGGCAACTCCTGCCACATCCACCTCTCGCTCACCGACGCCGGCGGCACCAACGTCATGGCCGGCGACGGGGAAGGCGGGATGTCCGACGTCATGCGGCACTTCCTCGCCGGACAGCTCGCCGCCCTGCGCGACTTCTCCCTCCTCTACGCCCCGAACATCAACTCCTACAAGCGGTTCCAGCCGGGCTCCTTCGCCCCGACCGCCGTCGCCTGGGGATACGACAACCGCACCTGCTCCCTGCGCGTCGTCGGCCACGGCCGCTCGATGCGCTTCGAGAACCGGCTGCCCGGCGGTGACGTCAACCCGCACCTCGCGGTCGCGGGCCTGGTCGCGGCAGGCCTCTACGGCATCGAACAGAAGCTGGAGCTGCCCGAGGCCTGTCCCGGCAACGCCTACACCGCCGAGTACGCACACGTCCCGACCACCCTCCGCGAGGCCGCCGAGATCTGGGCCGCCAGCCCGATCGCGCTGGCCGCGTTCGGCGAGGAGGTCGTCGCGCACTACCGCAACATGGCACGCGTCGAGCTGGAGGCCTTCGACGCGGCGGTCACCGACTGGGAGCTGCGCCGCTCCTTCGAACGCCTGTGAGCCGTCCCGCCCGTCCGTGCCGCACCCGCCCGTGAAAGGCCCTTCCGTGCCCGATCCGCACCCGCCCGAGCTGATCGTTCTCAACCCGGCCACCGAGGAGATCGTCGCCACCGTCCCGGCCGCGGACGCGGCCGACGTGGACCGCGCGGTCGCCCGCGCGAGCGCCGCCCAGCGGGCCTGGGCGGCCGCCGCCCCGGCCGACCGGGCCCGGCTGCTGCGCCGCTTCGCCGACGTCGTCGACGCACACGTCGAGGAACTGGCGCTCCTCGAGGTCCGCGAGGCCGGCCACCTCCTCGGGAACGCCCGCTGGGAGGCGGGCAACGCCCGCGATCTGCTCCTGTACGCGGCCGGCGGCGTCGAGCGGCTCCTGGGCCGCCAGATCCCCGTACCCGGCGGCTGGAACATCACCTTCCAGGAGCCGCTCGGCGTGGTCGGGGTGATCGCCCCCTGGAACTTCCCGATGCCCATCGCCGCCTGGGGCTCCTTCCCGGCCCTCGCGGCAGGCAACGCCGTCGTCCTCAAGCCCGCCGAGACCACCCCGCTCACCGCCCTGCGCCTGGCCGAACTGGCCCTGGAGGCGGGCCTGCCGGAGCACCTCTTCCAGGTGGTGCCCGGCCACGGAGCCGTCGCCGGCCGTGCGCTCGTCGACCACCCGGGCGTGGCGAAGATCGTGTTCACGGGCTCCACCCGCACCGGCCGCGAGGTCATGGAACGCTGTGCCCGGCAGGTCAAGCCGGTCACCCTGGAACTCGGCGGCAAGAGCCCCAACATCGTCTTCGCGGACGCCGACCTGAAGGCCGCGGTCGACCCGTTCTCCTTCCTCGACAACTCCGGCCAGGACTGCTGCGCCCGCACCCGCGTCCTCGTCCAGGAATCGGTCTACGACGAGGTGGCCGACCACCTGGCGCGGGAACTGGCCGCCGTGACGGTCGGCGACCCGGCCGACGCGAAGACCCGGATGGGCCCGCTGATCTCCCGTCAACAGGTCGACCGCGTACGGTCGTTCGTCCCGGACGACGCCGAGGCACTGCGCGGCACCGCGCCCGAAGGACCCGGCTTCTGGTTCCCGCCGACCGTCCTCACCGGCGCCGCACCCGATGCGCCCGCCGCCCGCGAGGAGATCTTCGGCCCCGTCGCCGTCCTGCTCCCCTTCACCGACGAGGCGGACGCGATCCGGCTCGCCGACGACACCCCCTACGGCCTCTCCGGCTCCATCTGGACCCGGGACATCGGCCGGGCGCTGCGCGTCTCCCAGGCGGTCCGGGCCGGCAACCTGTCCGTCAACTCCCACTCCAGCGTCCGCTACTGGACCCCGTTCGGCGGCTACAAGCAGTCCGGCGTCGGCCGTGAACTGGGTCCGGACGCCCTGACCGCCTTCACCGAAACCAAGAACGTCTTCATCAGCACGGAGGGCCCCGCACAGTGACCGCATCGCCTGACGAGATCATCTGCCGCCGTCTGGTCGGCCGCACCGCAGTCATCACCGGAGCCGGCAGCGGCATCGGCCTCGCCACCGCGCGCCGGCTCGCCTCCGAGGGTGCGCACGTCGTCTGCGGCGATGTCGACGAGACCCGCGGCAAGGCGGCCGCCGAGGAGGTCGGCGGGACCTTCGTGAAGGTCGACGTCACCGACCCCGAGCAGGTCGAGGCGCTGTTCAAGACCGCCTATGGCACCTACGGCAGCGTCGACATCGCCTTCAACAATGCCGGCATCTCCCCGCCCGACGACGACTCCATCCTGGAGACCGGCCTCGAGGCCTGGAAGCGCGTCCAGGAGGTCAACCTGACCTCCGTCTACCTGTGCTGCAAGGCCGCGATCCCCTACATGCGGCGCCAGGGCCGGGGCTCCATCATCAACACGGCGTCCTTCGTGGCCCGGATGGGCGCCGCCACCTCGCAGATCTCGTACACGGCGTCCAAGGGCGGAGTCCTCGCCATGTCCCGTGAACTGGGCGTGCAGTTCGCCCGGGAGGGCATCCGCGTGAACGCCCTCTGCCCGGGGCCGGTCAACACCCCGCTGCTCCAGGAGCTGTTCGCCACGGACCCGGAGCGGGCCGCCCGCCGGCTGGTGCACATTCCCGTCGGCCGGTTCGCCGAGGCCGAGGAGATCGCCGCCGCCGTCGCCTTCCTGGCCAGCGACGACTCCTCCTTCGTCAACGCCTCCGACTTCCTGGTGGACGGCGGGATCTCCGGGGCCTACGTGACCCCGCTCTAGGCCGCCGCACGGCCGGCCGCCTACAGGAAGGTCCGGCCCTCACCCCGGTAGGTCGGCACGGTCGCCGTCACCGCGTCCCCCTCGACGAGGTGCAGCACGTCGAACCGCTCGCACAGCTCACCGGCCTTCGCGTGCCGGAACCACACCTTGTCGCCGATCAGCAGATCGTCGGCGGGCGAGCCGAGCAGCGGCGTCTGCACCTCGCCCGGCCCCTCCTGGGGGTCGTACCGCAGCCCCTCGGGCAGGTACGGCACGGGCAGCCGGTCGGGCCCCGCGGCCCCGGACGCGGGATACCCGCCGCCGAGGACGGTGACGATCCCCACCCCCGGCCGCCGGACGACGGGCTGGGCGAACAGGGCAGCCGGACGGCCGCTGAAGGACGTGTAGTTGTCGAACAGACGCGGCACGTACAGCCCCGACCCGGCCGCGATCTCGGTGACCGCGTCCTCGGCGGCGGTGTGCTGCACACTGCCGGTGCCGCCGCCGTTGACGTACTCCAGATCCGGTACGACGGCCCGCACCGCGCGCACGACCGCGGCGCGGCGCTCGGCGAGCTCGCGCCGGGCGGTGGCCTGCATCAGCCGGATGGCCCGGGACCGGAAGGGCCGCCCGGCGACGGCGTCGCCGACCCCGGCGATGTGCCCCTCGTAGGCCATGATCCCCACGACCTTGAAACCGGGCCGCCGGGCGACGGCCCTCGCCACGTCGGCGACCTGGGCGGGGGAGTGCAGCGGCGAGCGCAGGGCGCCGACCCGGACCCGGCCTCGGAGGAACTTCAACGCGGTGTCCAACTCCAGGCAGACCCGGATGACTTCGCGCCCTTCGCCGCGCGCGCCGTCGATGAGGTCGAGCTGGGAGACGTCGTCGACCATGACGGTGACGGCGGCGGCGAGCTTGGGGTCGGCGGCCAGTTCGGCGAAGGCGGTGCGGTCGGCCGACGGGTAGGCGAGGAGGATGTCGTCGAACCCGGACCGGGCCAGCCACAGGGACTCGGCGAGGGTGAACGACATGATGCCGGCGAAACCGTCCTTGGCCAGGACGCGTTCCAGCAGCGTCCGGCAGCGGACGGACTTGCTGGCGACACGGATCGGCTTGCCGCCGGCCCGGCGGACCAGGTCCTCGGCGTTGGCGTCGAAGGCGTCCAGGTCCACGAGGGCGAGAGGTGCGTCGAGATGGGCGGTGGCCCGGTCGTAACGGGCCCGGTCGGCGGCGCGCGCAGTCATGAACGAAGCCTGCCAGACAGGATTACCGCAGGGTAGGGGGACGTTCCGGGCAGAAGCCCCGGGCGTCGCGGACTGGTTCCCGTTCGCCCCGCGACAAGCCGTAGAGTGACGCGCACGCACGGAGGACGGCTCCGGCCGGGCAACCGCGTCGGGATGCCGGTCCGCCGGTGCGGGTATGCGTGCCCAGGGCGGACCACCGCGTCCGCGCCGGGCCGCCCGGGCACGAGACCGACCGCCCGCGTACCAGAACGACGGCCCGGGGACGAGGAAACGGGGGGTGCATGAGCACGGAAGCACGCCGCGCCTCGGTCCCCCCGCGCCCGGACGTGCCGCCCCACCCCGGTGTCCCGCCCCGCCCCGCCACCCCGCCCCGCCCGACCCAGCCCCCGACGGCCCCGACGGACCGGGAGAGCGCCGGCCAGGCCCCCGCCGAGCCGCCGAAACGCGACCCCGAGCGCCGGGCGACCCCCGCCGCCGAGCCGCGGGAGTCCGCCGCGCCGCCTCGGACGCCGACCGGCCCACCGCGACAGCGGGCTGAGCGGGAGTCCCCGCACGGTGCGACGCCCGGCGCGTCCGGAGCGAAGGCAGCCGCCCCGGGCGAGCCCACATCCGGAGACGACTTCCCCTCCCCGGCGGACGACTTCTCGTCTCCGAGGGACGGCTTCCCGTCCTCGGGGGACGGTTTCCCTTCCTCGGGGGACGGTTCCTCCTCTGCGGGGGGCCGCTTCCCTTCGGCGGGCACGGATTCCTCCCTTCCCCGCACCGCCCCGCGCTTCACCGACCTGCGGGCCCAGCACACGGACGCCATGACCCCGCCCCCGCCGCCCGCGTCGGCCCGTTTCCCGGACATCCCGCCGCAGCCACCCCGCCCCGCCCCGGCCCCAGGCCGCGACGACGCGGGGACGCCCCCGCGAGCCGAAGAACGCCCGGCGGCCCCTCATGTGCCCCGTCCGGCCCCGCCACACGACTTCCGCCGCGCCCCCCGGCCCACCAGGCCGGCCCCCCGCCCCGCCTCCTCCGAGGACTCCCGTCCCGCAGGCCCGGGCGGCGCCGCCCCTCGCGCCGGTACGGCTGCTCCCCGTCCCACCGACGGGGAGGCCGCCCGCCCGGCCGGCCCCGAGAGCTCCCCTCCCGGGGGCCCTGCCGGTCCCCGTTCCGCCGGTCCCACGCGTGCTCGTCCCGCCGGCTCGAACGGCTCGCGTCCCGCAGGCTCGGACTTCTCCGCGGGCTCGGGCACGTACCCCAGTGGTTCGGGCAACTCCCGGCCCGCCGCCCCGGGCGACTTCTTCTCCGCGGGCTCGGGCACCCGCCCCGTCGCCCCGCCGCCTTCCCGGCCTGTCGGCCCGCCGCCGCCCTCCCGGCCCGCAGGCTCGACGGGTGCCCCCTCTGCCGCGCCCGCGTCCGACAGTGCCTGGTCGCCGTTGCCCCGGAGCTGGGTGCCCGCGCCCGGGCGGAGTCGGAGGGAGACGGAGGCGGAGGACGCCGGGGGCGGTCTGCGCGGTGACTCCCGGGCGGGCCCGGCGGTGGCCGACGACGGGCCCGCCTGGAGCCCCGGGGCGGCCGTGCGGCAGCCCGGCTTCGCCGTGCCGCCCGTTCCCGCCGCGCCTCCCGCGCCGGAGACTCCGCGGCGGACCGACGGCGGCCCGGGCGTGGCGAGCGGCCCCGATCCGTCCCTGTCCTGGAGCGCTCCCATGGCCCCGGGCGGCACCCGCGGCGCCACCCGGCCCGTGGTGACCTTCGCGCGCCCCGAGGGGTACCGGGACATGTCCGGGATCCTCGGCCGCCGGGGACGCGTCGTCGCGGCCGCCGTCTGTGTCGTCCTCGGCATGGGGCTCATCGGCGGTGCGGTCACCGGCAGTTGGCTGGTCGGGGACTCCGCGGACGCCGCCGAGCGCAGTACCTACACCACCGCCGGCGGCCTGTGGCACAACGTGCCGGTCGATCAGCTGTTCCCGCCCACGGTCGACGGGCAGGGCGCGGGTCCCGGCGGCGCCGACCGCACCTGGACGCGGATCGCCGTCGCCCCGGACGGCGACTGCGCCGGCGCCTTCGACCCGCTGCTGCTCAAGACCCTCGCCCCGGTCGGCTGCGGGCGGCTCCTGCGGGCCACCTACACCGACGCCACCCAGAGCTATGTGACCACCGTCGGTCTGCTGTTCACCACGGCCGACGCGACCGCCATGCGTGCGCTCGACACCCGCTTCACCAAGGAGAAGCTGGCGGAGCGGGCCGATCTGATGCCCCGGCCGTACGCCGTGAAGGGCACCGTCGCCGCCGCCTTCGGCGACAAGCAGCGCGCGGCGTGGACGGTCTCCGTCCTCACCGACGCACCCGTCGTCGTCTACGCCGTCTCCGGCTGGGCCGACGGCCGCGTGGTCGACACCCCGCAGTCCGCCCCGGCGGCCACCGCGACGGGCGCCACCACGGCCCCCGCGCAGGCGGGTCTCGGCAACGAGGCCCAGGGCCTCGCCGACCGCATCGAGCGCGGCCTGCGCAAGACCGCCGTCACGCCCTCGGAGCAGCCCTCATGAGCACCCGTACGAGCCGTACGACCCGCAGGGCCGGGCTCCTGTGCTGTCTCCTCGCCGCCACCGTCGCCCTCGTGCCGCCCTCCACCGCCTACGCCGACGGCATCCGTGCCAAGCAGTGGGCCCTGGAGGCCCTGCACACCCAGGAGGCCTGGCAGACCACCAAGGGCGCGGGCGTCACCGTCGCCGTCCTGGACACCGGCGTCGAGGCCGACCACCCCGACCTCACCGGCAACGTGCTCACCGGCAAGGACATGGTCGGCTTCGGAGCCGGTCCCGGTGACCGCGCGTGGGCCCGCCACGGCACCGCGATGGCCGGCATCATCGCTGGTCACGGCCATGGCAGCGGCAACGCCGACGGTGTGCTGGGCGTCGCCCCGGAGGCGAAGATCCTGCCCGTCCGCGTGATCCTGGAGGACGGCGACCCGCAGCGCACCAAGGCCCGCAACACCCGCGGCAACGCCCTCGCCGAGGGCATCCGCTGGGCCGCCGACCAGGGCGCCGACGTCATCAACCTCTCCCTGGGCGACGACTCCGCCTCCGCCCACCCCGAGCCCGCCGAGGACGAGGCCGTCCAGTACGCGCTGAAGAAGGGCTCGGTCGTCGTCGCCTCGGCCGGCAACGGCGGCGAGAAGGGCGACCACATCTCCTACCCGGCCGCCTACCCGGGCGTCATCGCCGCGACCGCCGTCGACCGCTACGGCACCCGCGCCTCCTTCTCCACCCGCCGCTGGTACGCCACGGTCAGCGCGCCCGGCGTCGACGTCGTGATCGCGGACCCGGACCACAAGTACTACGAGGGCTGGGGGACCAGCGCCGCTTCCGCCTTCGTCTCGGGGGCCGTGGCGCTCATCAAGGGCGCCCGGCCCGGCCTCACCCCGGCCCAGATCAAGAAGCTCCTGGAGGACACCGCCCGCAACGCCCCCACCGGCGGGCGCGACGACTCCCGCGGCTTCGGGTTCATCGACCCGGCCGCCGCGATCACGGCCGCCGCCGACCTCAAGCCGGAGGGCCTGCAATCGGCGGCCTACGGCGAGCGGTACTTCGGCTCCGGCCCGGACAAGCCGAAGGCGGACGACGACACGGCCGACTGGGCGGGGCCGCTGGCGGGCGGTGCCGGGGGAGTGCTGCTGGTGGCGGCGGTCGTCCTGTGGCGCGGCCGCCGCGAGCGCGACCGGCCCGGGGCCTACGAGACGCTCCAGCCCTGACGAGGCCCGCCGGCTAGTCGGCGGCGGACGGCGAGGCCGACGCGGCGGCAGACGCGGAGGCCGCTGTCGAGGCGCCACCGTCCCGCAGCGCCGACACCGCCGTCCGCGCCACCTTCTCGACCAGCGAGATCCCGGCCGTCTGCGTCGCGTTGCCGTTCGACAGCACGGCCACCAGGGTGTCGTGGCCGTCGACGGTCACCCGGCCGATGCTGTTGATGTCCCACAGCCCGGTCGTGCTGCGCGCCAGCCAGCCGTTCTTCAACGCCCACGAGGACCCGTCGGCCGCTGCCGAGACTCCCCACCGCTGGTCGACGGCTATCTGCCCCATCAGGCCCCGGAGGTACGTCCGCGACGCCTCGCTCAGCTCCGAGTCGTCCCCGAAGACCTCCTGGAGCAGGGTGAGCTGATCGGCGGCCGTGGTCTGCGTCAGCCCCCACAGCATGTCGTCGCCGCCCGCGGTGTCCGTCAGCCCGAACCGCTCGTTCGCGGCGTCGAGCCCCTGCGCCTTCCCGATGATCCGCCACAGCGCCGACGCGGAGTCGTTGTCACTGTTCTCGATCATCGCGGTGGCGTACGTCTTCTCGGCCGCGCTGAGACGCCGGTCCGCGTCCTGTGCCTGGAGCAGCAGCGTCGCCAGGATGTCCACCTTGACGATGCTCGCCGTGTCGAAGGCGCTCTCGCCGTAGGTGGCGTTGTCACCGGAGCCGAGGTCGAGCACGGCCACGGACACGGCCGCGTCGCCCGGTACGGTCACCGACTTCATCGCGGACGCCAGCAGCGCGTCGTGGTCCACCTCGGGCGCCGCCACCGTCTCCACCGACACCTCTCCGCTCCCCGAACCGGACGCCGACGGCGTCGCGGAGGACGACGATACGACTCCCGTACCCGAGTGCGCCTGTGCCTTCACATAAACGGTCCCGCCCGCCGTCGCCCCGAGGACGGCGACCGTGGCGAGTGCCGTGCAGAGGAGCGGACGGCGCCGGGAGGGTCGAGCGCGGCGGTTGCGACGTGCTCTGGAGGACTCCATGACCGTCGATGCTCGGGGCGGCGACTGTGCGCACCGTTAGACGGAGGTTAGAGGCACGTCAGGGAAGTCTGAGAATCCGGTGAAAGGCGTCACCGCCGTGTTTCGGGCCCCGCACAAGCGCAGCATCATCCCCCCGATAGGGTCGACGACCGTGGCGAACAAGAACATTCCCGACTCCGGCTTCTCCGACGACGACGGCTCCGCCGACCCCCGGCTGAGCGAGGCGCTCGCCGCCTGGGCCGAGGACCGCACCGCCGTGGGCCCGGTCCTGGCGGCCCTCAAGGGCGCCCGGCTCCTGGTGCCCGTGGTGGCCGTGCTGGGCGAGGTGGAGGTGGACGAGAAGGGTCTGCGCCGCGAGAAGACCAGTGACATGGCGGTGCCCACGCTGAAGGCGGGCGGTCGCACCGCGCTGCCCGCGTTCACGTCCACGGACTCGCTCGCCCGCTGGGATCCGGAGGCCCGCCCGGTCGCCGTACCGCTGCACCAGGCGCTCCAGGCCGCCGCCCACGAGAAGGCCGACACGGTCGTCCTCGACCTGGCGGGACCGGTGGCCTTCGAACTGACCGGACCGGCGCTGCTGGCACTCGCCGAGGGCCGTACGTCGGCCGACCCGCTCGCCGATCCGGCGGTGCGGGCGGCGGTACGGGCTGCCGTGGCCGCCGAACCGTCGGTCCTCAGCGCCCACCTCGGGCCGGGGCAGGCGGACGGCACCCTCGCCCTCGTCCTCGACCCGGCCGCCGTCCCCGCCGAGGCGGCCCGGGCGGTGGCCGGGCGGCTCGCCGCCGACGAGACACTGAGGGCCCGCCTGGTGCGCGGCCTCGACCTGGCACTGCTGCCGGCCGGGACGACGCCTCCGGGCGAGCCCCTGTACGTGAAGAACTGAACCGGCGGTTGCGCCGGACCGGCGGAGAAGCGGAGAAGCCGGCTCAGCCGTAGATCGAAGCCGGCTCAGCCGTAGACCGGGCCCGTGTACTTCTCGCCCGGGCCCTGGCCCGGCTCGTCCGGGACGATCGACGCCTCGCGGAACGCCAGCTGGAGCGACTTCAGACCGTCGCGCAGCGGCGCCGCGTGGAAGGAGCTGATCTCGGTCGCGCTGCCGTCCAGCAGGCCGGCGAGGGCGTGGATGAGCTTGCGGGCCTCGTCGAGGTCCTTGTACTTGTCGCCCTCCTCGGTGAGCCCCAGCTTCACGGCGGCGGCGCTCATCAGGTTGACGGCGACCGTCACGATCACCTCGACGGCGGGGACCTCGGCGATGTCGCGGGTCATCTCGTCGAAGTCGGGGGCGCCGGGGGTCTCGGCGGGGCCGGCGGGGGAGGAGTCACTCATGCCCCACACGATAGGCGCAGGCCGGCCCGGTCTCCGTACCGAGGCTCGATTGGCCGTTCCTGGCGCAGACTGCTAATCTCGTGTAACGACCGGTCGGACACGCGTGCCCCTCAGCAGGCGGGCCCGGCCCACAAGTGGAGGCTCCGAACTCCCACCCGACTGTCCTCACGGACGGCGGGTCACCCCGGTCAGGCGGCCACCATCGTTCCGTACGGACGATGGAGTCGCCCGGTAGTGCGCCCCGCGTTCACGCGGCGGTGCTCCGGTAGTGCTTGGAGCCCCGCATGTGATCGTCCGGGGCATTTTTTTGTGCTTCGGCGTGGTTACAGGACTAACAACCAAGACGTTACGCGGCCGTTCGCCAGACCGCCGCGTGGTGCTATCTAGGAGGATCCATCAGCGCCGAGCCCCGCATCAACGACCGGATTCGCGTTCCAGAGGTGCGACTTGTCGGTCCCAGTGGCGAGCAGGTGGGCATCGTCCCCCTGGCCAAGGCACTGGAGCTTGCCCAGGAGTACGACCTGGACCTGGTCGAGGTCGCGGCGACAGCCCGCCCCCCGGTCTGCAAGCTCATGGACTACGGGAAGTTCAAGTACGAGTCGGCCATGAAGGCCCGTGAGGCGCGCAAGAACCAGGCGCACACGGTCATCAAGGAGATGAAGCTCCGGCCGAAGATCGACCCGCACGACTATGACACCAAAAAGGGTCACGTCGTTCGGTTCCTCAAGCAGGGCGACAAGGTCAAGATCACGATCATGTTCCGCGGTCGTGAGCAGTCCCGGCCCGAGCTGGGCTACCGGCTGCTGCAGCGTCTCGCGGAGGACGTCCAGGACCTCGGGTTCATCGAGTCGAACCCGAAGCAGGACGGCCGAAACATGATCATGGTTCTCGGTCCGCACAAGAAGAAGACCGAGGCGATGGCCGAGGCCCGTCAGGCGCAGGAGGCCCGCAAGGCCGAGGCGAAGGCCAACCCGGGTCGTTCGCAGAACGCCGCGGATGCCGACGCCGTCAACGCCGAGGGCGACGTCGACACCGACGTCGTGAGCACCGAGGCTGACGCCGAGGCCCCTGCCGAGGCTTCCGCCGAGGCGTGATCCGCGGGACGCGAGTCCCAAGGACGTAACCGATACAAGCGACGTTCCACCGTGCCCGGTTTCACGACCGGGCACCGGAACGCCACCGACGAGGAGATAACGGCGCTATGCCGAAGAACAAGTCGCACAGCGGTGCCAGCAAGCGCTTCAAGATCACCGGCTCCGGCAAGGTGCTCCGCGAGCGTGCCGGCAAGCGCCACCTGCTCGAGCACAAGTCGTCCCGCGTGACGCGCCGCCTCACCGGCACCGCCGAGATGGCCCCGGGCGACGCCGCGAAGATCAAGAAGCTTCTCGGCAAGTGACGTCGGGCGCGTGACGCGCGCCTGATGACAGACCGGGACCCCATCGATTCCGGGTCGTGTGAGTCCCACCACGGCCCCGCTACAAGGAGTTAAACAAGTGGCACGCGTCAAGCGGGCAGTCAACGCCCACAAGAAGCGCCGGGCGATCCTCGAGGCCGCCAAGGGTTACCGCGGGCAGCGTTCGCGCCTGTACCGCAAGGCCAAGGAGCAGGTCACCCACTCGCTGGTCTACAACTACAACGACCGCAAGAAGCGCAAGGGCGACTTCCGTCGGCTGTGGATCCAGCGCATCAACGCGGCTGCCCGCGCCAACGGCATCACGTACAACCGCTTCATCCAGGGTCTGAACGCCGCGAACATCGAGGTCGACCGCAAGATCCTCGCCGAGCTGGCCGTGAACGACGCCACCGCGTTCGCCGCGCTGGTCGAGGTCGCGCAGAAGGCCCTCCCGGCGGACGTGAACGCGCCCAAGGCCGCGTGACGCTGCGCTGGCCTTAGGCCGACGTGAAAGGACCCGCAGGTTTGACGGCCTGCGGGTCCTTTGCTTCTGCCCCGTTGCGGCCGTCGTCCGGGTTCGGGCCGTCGGTGGCTGGTCGCGCAGTTCCCCGCGCCCCCGAGGGGTCGCAGTCGTCCCTCGCTGCCATGCGAGCTGCACGGATATCGAAGGTGAACCAGAACATGCCCGCCGCCAGCCCCGAGCCGATCTCCCCCCGCTCGCCCCGGGTCTCCGCCGCCCGGCGGCTAGCCAAGCGGAACTTCCGGGGCAAGGAACGGCTGTTTCTCGCGGAGGGGCCGCAGGCCGTGCGGGAGGCGGCCGCGCACCGGGCCGGCGGCGACGCGACCCTCGTGGAGCTGTTCGCCACCGTCGAGGCCGCGGAGCGGTACGCCGACATCATCGGCGAGGCCCGCGCCGTCGGCGCCCGGGTGCACCTCGCCGACGAACAGGTCATCGAGGACATCTCCACCACGGTGACCCCGCAGGGGCTGGTCGGCATCTGCCGGTTCCTGGACACGCCCTTCGAGGAGATCCTCGCCGCCCGGCCGAAGCTGGTCGCCGTCCTGGCCCATGTGCGCGACCCCGGCAACGCCGGCACCGTCCTGCGGTGCGCGGACGCCGCGGGCGCCGACGCCGTCGTCCTGACCGACGCCTCCGTCGACCTCTACAACCCCAAGGCCGTCCGCGCCTCCGTGGGCTCCCTCTTCCACCTCCCCGTGGCGGTCGGGGTCCCCGTCGAACAGGCCGTGGCCGGGCTGAAGGACGCCGGAGTGCGGATCCTCGCCGCCGACGGCGCCGGGGACGACGACCTCGACGACGAGCTGGACAAGCGGACGATGGGCGGGCCCACGGCGTGGGTGTTCGGGAACGAGGCCTGGGGGCTCCCGGAGGAGACCCGGGACCTCGCGGACGCCGTCGTGCGGGTTCCGATCCACGGGAAGGCCGAGAGCCTGAACCTCGCGACCGCCGCCGCCGTATGTCTCTATGCATCGGCCCGTGCACAGCGCGCCTCCGGAGGGTGCCGCTCCGTCACCGAGAGCTAGTAGGGTGACCAGCTCGGGGGCCCCTCAGTCGTCTGAGAGGTGGGGTACGGGGAATGAGCGTCGGCATGAGCGGTACACGGGATACGCAGGCCGTCCCCGACGCCTCCGCACCCCGGCCGGCCGGTGACCTCACCGGTCTCGGCATCGACCCCGACGACCTGCCCGACGGGCTCGTGGTCGCCGACGAACACGGGCACGTCGTCTGCTTCAACGCCGCCGCCCAGCGCATCACCGCCGTGTCCGCCTCGGACGCCCTCGGACAGCGGCTGGAGAAGGCGCTGCCGCTGGAGGACCTCGAAGGCCGCCGCTGGTGGCAGCTGACCGACCCCTACGGCGGCCTCGCCATCCGGGTCGGACAGCCCGAGCGCAACCTGCTGCTGCCGGGCGGTCGCGAGGTGCTCGTCACGGTGCGGTACGTCCGCGGCGAACCCACCGGACCGGTCCGCCGGGTCGTCGTCTCGATCCGCGACACCGAGGCCCGCCGCCGCACCGAACGCAGCCACGCCGAGCTGATCGCCACCGTCGCCCACGAGCTGCGCTCCCCCCTCACCTCGGTCAAGGGCTTCACCGCCACCCTGCTCGCCAAGTGGTCGAGGTTCACCGACGACCAGAAGCGGCTGATGCTGGAGACCGTCGACGCCGACGCGGACCGGGTCACCCGCCTCATCGCCGAGCTGCTCGACATCTCGCGCATCGACTCGGGACGGCTGGAGCTGCGCCGTCAGCCCGTCGACATGGGCGCGGCCGTGGGCCGGCACATCCAGGCCTACGTCGCCGCCGGACAGCCCGCCGACCGGTTCCTGCTGCGTCTCGAGCAGCCGTTGCCCGCCCTGTGGGCGGACCCCGACAAGGTCGACCAGGTGCTCAGCAACCTCATCGAAAATGCGGTGCGCCACGGCGAGGGAACCGTCACGATCGATGTCACGCCCGCCGCGTCCCCCCGTGAGGGAGAGGACACCGGCACGTCGGTCACCGTGAGCGACGAGGGCGCCGGCATCCCGGAGGAGTCCATGAACCGCGTCTTCACCCGCTTCTGGCGGGGCAGCAAGCGCGGCGGCACGGGCCTCGGGCTGTACATCGTCAAGGGCATCGTCGAAGCCCACGGCGGCGTCATCACGGTCGGCCGCGCCCCCGGCGGCGGCGCCGAGTTCCGATTTACGTTGCCCGTGAGCACCCCGGCGTATCTCACCTGAGAACCGGCCGGGCAGCCCGCGGGCGCATCCGTATACCTCCACCCCGTTAGACTCGGCCTTTGGCACCTTTGTGTCCCATGGACGGCCCTCTGACCTCTGCGTGAGTCGGTGACGGGGACCTTCAGCCAGCCAACCGGAAGCACGGGAAGAGATGTCGGCACCGAATAAGTCGTACGACCCGGTAGAGGTCGAGGCCTTGAAACCGGAAGAGATCGAGCGCATGCGGGACGGGGCGCTCGCCGCCTTCGCCGCCGCGGACTCCCTCGAAGCGCTCCAGGAGGCCAAGGTCGCGCACACCGGCGGCACCTCCCCGCTGGCCCTGGCCAACCGCGAGATCGGCGCGCTGCCGCCGCACGCCAAGGCGGCCGCCGGCAAGCTGGTGGGCCAGGCCCGGGGCGCCGTGAACAAGGCCCTCGCCGCCCGCCAGGAGGAGCTCGAGGCCGAGCGTGACCAGCGCGTGCTGGTCGAGGAGGCGGTGGACGTCACACTGCCGTACGACCGCGTACCGGCCGGCGCCCGCCACCCGCTCACCACGCTGTCGGAGCGCATCGAGGACGTCTTCGTGGCCATGGGCTACGAGGTCGCCGAGGGCCCGCAGGTCGAGGCCGAGTGGTTCAACTTCGACGCGCTCAACATCGGCCCGGACCACCCGGCCCGCGGCGAGGCCGACACGTTCTTCGTGCAGGGCCCGCAGGGCGGCACCGAGTCCGGTGTCGTGCTGCGCACCCACACCTCGCCGGTCCAGATCCGCTCGCTGCTCGGCCGCGAGCTGCCGGTGTACGTGATCTGCCCCGGCCGCGTGTACCGCACCGATGAGCTGGACGCGACGCACACCCCGGTCTTCCACCAGGTCGAGCTGCTGGCCGTGGACGAGGGCCTGACCATGGCCGACCTCAAGGGCACCCTGGACCACATGGTCCAGTCGCTGTTCGGCGAGGGCATGAAGACCCGGCTGCGGCCGAACTTCTTCCCCTTCACCGAGCCGTCCGCCGAGATGGACATGGTGTGCTACGTCTGCCGCGGCGAGTCCGTCGGCAACCCCGACCGGCCCTGCCGCACCTGTTCCAGCGAGGGCTGGATCGAGCTCGGCGGCTGCGGCATGGTCAACCCCAAGGTGCTGGCCGCCTGCGGCGTCGACCCGGAGAAGTACAGCGGGTTCGCCTTCGGGTTCGGCATCGAGCGGATGCTGATGTTCCGCCACAACGTCGAAGACATGCGAGACATGGTCGAGGGTGACGTCCGGTTCACCCGGCCGTTCGGGATGGAGATCTGATGCGGGTCCCGCTTTCCTGGCTGCGGGAGTACGTCGACCTGCCGGCCACCGAGACCGGCCGTGACGTGCAGGCCAAGCTCGTGTCGGCGGGCCTCGAGGTGGAGACCGTCGAGCCTCTCGGAGCCGACCTCAAGGGCCCCCTCGTCGTGGGCCAGGTGCTCACCATCGAGGAGCTGGAGGGCTTCAAGAAGCCGATCCGCTTCTGCACCGTCGACGTCGGCACCGCCAACGGCACCGGTGAGCCCCAGGAGATCGTCTGCGGCGCCCGCAACTTCGCCGTCGGCGACAAGGTCGTCGTGGTCCTCCCGGGCGCCGTCCTGCCCGGCGATTTCGCGATCGCCGCGCGCAAGACGTACGGCAGGACCTCCCACGGCATGATCTGCTCCGGCGACGAGCTGGGCATGGGCGACGACGGCAGCCACGGCATCATCGTGCTGCCGCCGGAGACCGAGGTCGGCAAGGACGCCATCGAGCTGCTCGAGCTGGTCGACGAGGTCCTGGACATCGCCGTCACCGCCAACCGCGGCGACTGCCTGTCCATCCGCGGTGTCGCCCGCGAGGTCGCCATCGCCTACGGTCTGCCGCTGCGCGACCCGGCGCTGATCGACGTACCGGCGCCGAACGCCTTCGGCTACCCGGTGCAGGTCTCCGAGCCGATGGGCTGCGACCGCTTCACCGCCCGCACCGTCACCGGTCTGAGCCCCGAGGCGCGCTCCCCGATCTGGCTGACGCGACGGCTCCAGAAGGTCGGCATGCGCCCGATCTCGCTCGCCGTCGACATCACCAACTACGTGATGATGGAGATCGGCCAGCCGCTGCACGCCTACGACCGTTCGCTGGTCCAGGGCACCATCGGCGTGCGCCGGGCCGGCGAGGGCGAGCGGATCGTCACCCTCGACGGGGTGACGCGGGAGCTGCACGCCGAGGACCTGGTGATCACCGACGACCGCGGTCCCATCGGCCTCGCCGGCGTCATGGGCGGCGCCAACACCGAGATCGCCGATCACGAGGCCGCCGAGAACGGCGGCGCCTCGACGACCGACGTGGTCATCGAGGCCGCCCATTTCAACGCGGTGTCGATCGCTCGTACGGCCCGCCGGCACAAGCTGTCCTCCGAGGCGTCCAGGCGCTTCGAGCGTGGTGTCGACCCGCAGGCCGCGGCGGCCGCCGCGCAGCGCACGGTCGACCTGCTGGTCCTGCTCGCCGGCGGTACGGCCGACGCGGGCGTCACGGAGATCATCGCCCCCTCCGGCCCGCACACGATCAGCGTCCCGGCGAACCACCCGGACAAGGTCGCGGGCGTGGAGTACGGTCGGGAGACCGTCGTCCGCCGTCTCCAGGAGATCGGCTGCGACGTGTACGGGCAGGACGAGCTGATCGTCTCCGTCCCGTCCTGGCGGCCCGACCTCGCCGAGGTCAACGACCTCGCGGAGGAGGTCATCCGGCTGGAGGGCTACGAGAACCTGCCCTCCACGCTGCCCAAGCCGCCCTCCGGCCGCGGTCTCACCCACCGCCAGCGGCTGCACCGCCGCGTCGGCCGCGCCCTGGCCGGCTCCGGCTATGTCGAGGCGCCGAACTACCCGTTCATCGCCGAGCAGGTCTTCGACCAGCTCGGCCTGGACGCCGACGACCCGGCCCGCCGTGTCGTCCGGTTGACGAACCCGCTCAACGACGAGGAGCCCGCGCTCCGTACGTCGCTGCTGCCGGGCCTGCTGGCCGCCCTGCGCCGCAACGACGGCCGGGGCTCGCACGACCTGGCGCTCTTCGAGACCGGGCTGGTCTTCCTCCCGCAGGAGGAGCAGCGCGTCGCCGGGCATCTGCCCGTCGACCGCCGCCCCACCGAGGAGGAGATCGCGTCCCTGGACGCCGTGCTGCCCGCGCAGCCGCGCCATGTCGCCGTCGTTCTCGCGGGCGCCCGCGAGCAGGCCGGCTGGTGGGGCAAGGGCCGCCCCGCGGACTGGGCCGACGCCGTCGAGGCGGCGCGCGCCGTCGCCCGTGAGGCGGGGGCCGAACTGGTCGTCCGCAGCGGCCAGTACGGGCCGTGGCACCCGGGCCGGTGCGCCGAGCTGCTGGTCGTCGTCGACGGTGCCGAGCGCGTCGTGGGCCACGCCGGTGAGCTGCACCCGCGGGTGCTGAAGGCCCTGGGGCTGCCCTCGCGCACCTCCGCGATGGAGCTGGACCTGGACGTGCTGGAGCAGGTCGGCGACGACACGCCCCAGGCGCCGAGCATCTCGACGTTCCCGGTGGCCACGCAGGACGTCGCCCTCGTCGTCGACAGGTTCGTCCCGCACGCCGACGTCGAGGCCGCGCTGCGCGATGGCGCGGGTGAACTGCTGGAGGGGATCCGGCTGTTCGACGTGTACGAGAACGCGGAGCAGCTCGGTGAGGGGCGGAAGTCGCTCGCGTACGCGTTGCGCTTCCGCGCGGACGACCGGACGCTGACCGTCGACGAGGCGTCGGCCGCGAGGGATGCGGCCGTTGCCCTGGCGGGCGAGCGTACGGGAGCGGTGCTGCGCGGTTAGGCGGCGGGGGAGCCGCGGTTCGCGGCCGACCGCGACGTCGTCGCGGCTGGTCGCGCGGTTCCCCGACCCCTGGGGGCGCTTCCTCGGTTACCTCACTCCTTCGGATGAGATCTCCTGGTGATCTGGCCTTCCGGGCCGTGACCTCGACAGAATCGGACCGGCCTTTCGGGGCCGGTCCGATCTGCGTTGTCGGGGCCTGGACGGGGGACCAACGACATGTTCGGCATCAGGCGGCCGTCACGCCGGATCCTTGCCACGGTCACGGAGGAGTTCGTCACCGTCCTGGTGCTCGAGATCCGGGAGGACGGCGAGCTGCACGTCCTGAACTGCGGGCATCCCTGGCCGTACCTGATGAGCGGCGCGAGCGTGCGGCCGCTGTCCCGGGCGGATCCGCTGCCGCCCCCGGGCCCGTTCCCGCTGCCGGCGGAGTTGTCCGCCACACCCTGCGGGCGGTTGCTCCGTGCCGAGTCCCTCGTCCTCTTCACGGACGGCGTGGAGGACGCGCGGGACGCCAGGGGCCGGTTCTTCTCGTTGCCGGAGGCGCTCACCAAAGCGGCGCACGACCATCCCGTCTCCCCCCAGCAGATCCTCCGCACGATCCTGGCCGCACTCCTGCGCCACACGACCGGCAGACCCACGGACGACATCCGCCCTGCTGGCACTGGAGAACGACCGCGAGTCCAGCCCCCTGGGGGCGCGGGGAACTGCGCGACCAGCCACGACACACCCGCAGCCGACAACGCGCAGATAGTCCTCCGCCCGACCCGCGGAGCGCACCGCACCGCACCGCCGGGCCGTCGCTTTATGAGGGGGAGCCGACGGCCCGGCGAACCTCTTGCGAGGGGTTTCAGTCAAGCGACCGGAAACGCTCCGCGACAGCGCGCGCACCCTGCGGATGCGCGTACTCCGTTCACACCCCGTGTGAGGACGGAGCCACTACTCTGACGGCATCGAGGCACCCGGGGGGCACCCATGCAGCCCAACACTCTGCTCGACGCGATCCTGGACGAGGCGGGCGTCTCGCACGCGGGCCTCGCCGCCCACGTCAACCAGGCCGGACGGGCCCGTGGACTCGCGCTGCGGTACGAGCACACGGCGGTGGCCCGCTGGCTGAAGGGCCAGCGGCCGCGGGGCCAGGTGCCGGACCTGATCTGCGAGGTGCTCGCGGGGCGGCTGCACCGGCCGGTCACCCTCGACGACATCGGCCTCGGCGTGCCCGGCGAACCGGCCGGCCCGCACGGCACCTCGCTCTCCGGCTTCGTCGAGCGGGCCACCGCCCTGTGGCGCTCCGACGAGCAGCAGCGCCCGCACCTCCTGGGGGCGCCCGCGGTCACCGGCACGCCGGCCGTGATGCCGGTGTGGGAGTGGGAGAACCCGCCGGAGGACGTCGACGTCTCCCGGGGCGGCCGGCACCGTGTCACCTCGGCCGACATCGAGATGCTGCGGTCCGCCCGCGCCCACTACGAGCAGATGTACCGCAAGGCGGGCGGCATCGCGACCCGCAGCCGTGTCGTCGGCTTCCTCAACGCGGAGACGGCGCCGCTGCTGCGCGGCAGCTACACCGACGAGACGGGCCGTCAACTGCACCGGGCCACCGGGGGGTTGGTGGCGGTCGCCGGGATCTGCGCGTACGACTCGGACGCGCACGGCCTGGCCCAGCGCTACTTCCACCAGGCGCTGCGGCTGGCAAAGGCCAGTGGGGACCGGGGACTCGGGGCGTACGTCATCGCCCTCCTCGTCAACCAGTCGCTGTTCATGCGGGAGTACCGGCAGGCCGTCGCCTTCGCGGAGGCCGCGCTGCGGGCGGCGGGCCGGCAGATCACGCCCGCCCTCGCCTCCGACCTGTACGCGATGCAGGCCAAGGCGTACGCCCACCTCGGCGACGGCACGAGCGCCCTGTCGTGCATCCGGCGTGCCGAAACCGCCGCCGATCACATCCGGCGCGGACGCGAGCCCGACGAGACCGGCTATGTCCAACCGGGCCTGGTCAACGTCCAGGTGGCGGAGGCGCTGCTCAGCCTCGGCGACCTCGCCGCCGCCGCCGAGCACGCCGCGGCCGCCGTCGACACCCCGGCGCACGACCGGGGGCGGGTACACCGGCTCGCCATGCTCAGCACGATCGAACTGCGCCAGGGCAACACCGACAAGGCGGTGGTCACCGCGGTGCAGATGGCCGAACAGGCCCGGGGCATGGAGTCCCAGCGCCTGCGCGACAGACTCCGGGCGGTGCGCGAGCATCTGGTGCGCAGCGGCTGCGCGGGCACGGCCGAGGCCGCCGAACTCATCGACGGGGCACTGCGCGTACCGCTGTAGGCGGGGCGCGGTGGGGTATCCGACCAGCATCCGACCACTGACACGACACCGTCACGACACCCACCCGGGCGCCGACACCGGCTGCTTCGCCGACGCTGCATAGTTCCTGCTGCGATATTGCCACTCACCCGACGGAAGGTGGCAGAACCGTGCAGTGGACGAAACAGAACGAACAAACTGTGTATGAAAACCGCTGGTTCAGCGTCAACCTGGCAGATGTGGAGCTGCCCGACGGCCGGCACCTCGACCACTTCCTCATACGGCTGAGGCCGGTCGCGGTCGCGACGGTCGTGAACCGGGCCAACGAGGTTCTCCTGTTGTGGCGCCACCGCTTCATCACCGACAGCTGGGGCTGGGAACTCGCGGCGGGAGTCGTCGAGGACGGCGAGGACATCGTCCGCGCGGCCGCCAGGGAACTGGAGGAGGAGACCGGCTGGCGGCCGGGGCCGCTGCGCCACCTGATGAGCGTGGAGCCGTCCAACGGGCTCACCGACGCAGTCCATCACATCTACTGGTCGGAGCACGGTGAGTACGTGGGACACCCGGTGGACGACTTCGAGTCGGACCGCCGGGAGTGGGTCCCCCTCAAGGTCGTTCCCGACCTGGTCGCCCGGGGGGAGGTCCCGGCCGCCAACATGGTGGCCGCGCTGATGCTGCTGCACCATCTCAGGCTCGCCGAGGGCTAGCCGCGGGACGGGCCGTGGACCGGCTGTCGACCGGTCGTGGACCCGCCGTGGACCGGCCGTGGACGGGCCGGGTTCAGTGGGCCAGCGCCTGCCAGACCGTGGCGACCAGTGCCCCCAGGGCCGTGAGCGCCGCGAGCGAGGGCAGCGGCCAGCGCGCGTGTTCCAGCGAGATCATGCGGGTGTTCAGCTCGTCCACTTCCTTGGCGGTCTGCTCGGTGCGGTGGGACAGCAGGGCCAGCCCGCCCTCGACGCGGGCGTAGGCCACATCGAGCCGGCGACGTAACTCTGCGAGTTCTCCTTGAACCACGGGATGTTCGGGGTCGGCGGTCACGTGGCCGCTCCTTTCCGTAGTCGTCTCCCATCCCTTGCATGCGCATGACGAGTGAACTCGCCTGGTGGGCCGACCGGGAGAGTGTGCGCCAGGCATATGCGGACCCGTGGCGCACACGGCGTGTGAATGCCGCGGGCCCGGCACTCCGAGGAGCGCCGGGCCCGTGGGGAACACGGTGGGTGATCAGTAGGCGTAGAAGCCCGAGCCGGTCTTGCGGCCCAGCCGGCCCGCGTCCACCATGCGCTGGAGCAGCGGGGGAGCGGCGTACAGCGGCTCCTTGTACTCGTCGTACATGCTCTGCGCCACCGACGCGACGGTGTCCAGACCGATCAGGTCGGACAGCTTCAGCGGACCCATCGGGTGGGCGCAGCCCATCTCCATGCCGTTGTCGATGTCCTCGCGGCTGGCGATGCCCGTCTCGAACATCCGGATCGCGGAGAGCAGATAGGGGATCAGCAGTGCGTTGACGACGAAACCGGACCGGTCCTGGGCGCGGATCGCGTGCTTGCCCAGCACCTTCTCGGCGAACAGCTGGGCCCGGCTGAGCGTGCCCTCGGAGGTGGTCAGCGCCGGGATCAGCTCGACGAGCTGCTGCACCGGGGCCGGATTGAAGAAGTGGATGCCGACGACGTGGTCGGGCCGCGAGGTGGCGACCGCCAGTTTCACCAGCGGGATGGAGGAGGTGTTGGAGGCGAGGATCGCGTCCGGACGGGTCACGACCTGGTCGAGAACCTGGAAGATCTCGGTCTTGACCTGCTCGTTCTCGACCACGGCCTCGACGACCAGGTCACGGTCGGCGAACTCGCCGAGATCGGTGGTGAAGCTCAGGCGCGCGAGTGTGGCGTCCCGCTCCTCCTCGGAGATCTTGCCGCGCTCGGCTGCCTTGGCCAGGGAGTTCAACAGCCGGGTACGGCCGATCTCCAGGGCCTCGCCGGTGGTCTCGGCGACCTTGACGTCGAGACCGGCGCGGGCGCAGACCTCCGCGATGCCCGCCCCCATCTGGCCGCAGCCCACCACTCCGACCCGTGAGAGATCTCCCGCTGGGGTGCCCGTCACATCAGTCCCTTTCGCCGCGCTGACTCAGATGGCCGGGGCAGGTCTGCCGGGTCCCGGCCGCCCCTGCTCCGATCGTGCACGTTACTAGCAAGTATCGATGATCGATCGCCGGGGTGGAGGCATGCTGGAGCGCGAAACGATCCGTGACCGAGCGGATCCGCAGAGTGTGTGGGGATGTGTGCGATGGGTCGACTGACCCGGCGGGCGTTCGCGCTGGCAGCGCTGTCGGCGTTCACCACGACGGGCGCGGCGGCCGCTCCCGCGAGGGAACGGCGGGCGGCGACCGAGATGCGGGGGATGTGGCTGGCGACCGTCTCCAACCGCGACTGGCCGTCCCGCCCCGGCCTGACTGCCGCCGCCCAGCGTGCCGAACTGATCGCCATGCTCGACCTGGCGGTGAGCCGGCGGCTCAACACGGTGATCTTCCAGGTGCGGCCCACGGCCGACGCGCTGTGGCCCTCGCCGTACGAGCCCTGGTCGCAGGTGCTCACCGGCACCCAGGGCAGGTCACCGGGCTGGGACCCGCTGGGCACGGCCGTCACGGAGGCACATGCGCGGGGCCTGCAGCTGCACGCCTGGTTCAACCCCTACCGGGTCGCCACCCACGACGACCCCTCCAAGCTCGTCGCCTCCCACCCCGCGCGTCGGCACCCGCAGTGGGTGGTCTCCTTCGGCGGGAAGCTCTACTACAACCCGGGTCTGCCCGAGGTCCGCGCCTTCGTCCAGGACGCGATCCTCGACGCCGTGAGGAAGTACCCCCTGGACGCCGTGCACTTCGACGACTATTTCTATCCGTACCCGGTGGCCGGCCAGACCTTCGACGACGGGGCCGCGTACGACACCTACGGCGGCGCCTTCCCCAGCCGGGCGGCCTGGCGGCGCGACAACGTCGACAAGCTGGTGCTGGAGACGGCCACCCGGATCAAGGCGGCACGGCCCACCACCCAGTTCGGGATCAGCCCCTTCGGGGTGTGGCGCAACGCCTCCACCGACTCACGCGGCTCGGACACCCGGGCGCTCCAGTCGTACGACGACATCCACGCGGACACCCGGAAGTGGGTGCGGGAGGGCTGGATCGACTACATCGTCCCGCAGCTCTACTGGAACATCGGGCTCTCGGTCGCCGACTACGCCAAGCTCGTGCCCTGGTGGGCGGAGGTGGCGAAGGGCAGCCGCACCCGGCTGTATCTCGGCGAGGCCCTGTACCGGGCGGGCGACCCGGCGCAGCCCGCGGCCTGGCAGGACCCGGCCGAGCTGTCGGACCACCTCGATCTGGCCGCCGCCCATCCACAGGTGCGCGGGCATGTCTTCTTCGCCGCCAAGGACGTGCGGACGGACCGGATCGGGGCGATGGCGCGGGTGGTCGCCGACCACTACCGGCAGCCGGCGGAGCCCCCGCGCTGATCTACCGCTGTTCCTCGGCCGTCCTGTGACGGATCTCGGTGTCGGGGCCGGGCGAGCACACGCCCACATGCCCGTCCGTGAAGCGGACGCGGTACGGGGGATTTCCTCCCTGGCCCATGACTTCGACGATCTCGCCGACCTTGTCGTGCTGGCCGACCACCCTGCCGTGCTGGACGAACTGGTCGCCCTTGGTTGCGCGCATCTGCGGGGCCTCCTCACCGGGTGCGACGGTACGTCTGCCGTGGCTAGCCGCGCGCCCGCTGCGTGACGGCGATACACACGAGCACGGCGGCGGCCGTCAGCGGAGCGGCGGGCGTGAGGTGCTCGCCCAGCAGCAGCACCGACCACACCAGTGTGAGCAGGGGCTGCGCCAACTGCAACTGGCTGGCCTTCGGAATGCCGATGAGCGCCATCCCCCGGTACCAGACGACCAGGCCGAGGAACTGCGAGCCCGCCGCGACCCACAGCAGCCCGGCCACGCTGTGCGCGGTCAGGTGGACCGGCTCATGGGCCAGGGCGAACGCGGCGCCGAACACCGTGAGCGGCAGGCAGAACACCAGCGCCCAGCCGATGACCTGCCAGCCCGGCATGACCCGGGCCAGCCGGCCGCCCTCGGTGTAGCCGGCCGCGCACACCAGCAGCGCCCCGAACAGATACAGATCGGCGGTGGTCAGGGCCCCGCCGCTCTGCTGCACGGTGAACGCCACCACCGCGGCGGCACCCGCCAGCGCGGCCGCCCAGAAGGTGCGGGAGGGGCGGGTCCCCATGCGCAGGGCGGACAGCAGCGCGGTCGTCAGCGGCAGCAGGCCGACCACGACGGCGGCGTGCGCGGTGGTGGACGTCCGCAGCGCGAGCGTGGTGAGCAGCGGGAAACCGACCACGACCCCGGCGGCCACGACGGCGAGGCCCGCCCAGTGCCGCCGGGCCGGCGACGGAACGCGGAGGGCCAGCAGGCACCCGCCCGCGATCAGCGCGGCCAGGACGCTGCGCACGGCGACCAGCGACCAGGGGCCGAACCCCTCCAGGCCCCAGGCGGTCGCGGGAAACGTCAGGGAGAAGGCGACGACACCGAGGGCGGCCAGGAGAGTACCGCGGCCGCTCGCCTGGGGCGCGCCGACGGGGGTTCCCGCGGGAGCACCGGCCGGGACGTCGCCCCCGGTGCCGGCCGGGGTGTCGGACCGGGTGCTGACCGCTATCGCGGGCCGGTCGGTAGCGCTACTCTGTGGCTTCATGCAAGAGCGTAGCAGTGTGGGTGAGCTGGCGGATCGGCTGCGGCAGGAGTTCGACCGCTACTCTCCTGGTGGAAAGCTGCCGTCGAGCCGAGCCCTGGTCGAACGGTTCAGGGTGAGCCCGGTGACCGTCTCGCGGGCACTGGCGCAGCTGGCCGCCGAGGGGCTGGTGGTCACCCGGCCCGGTGCGGGCGCCTTCCGCGCCCGGCCGGCGAGGGCGAGTGCCGCCCCCGCGGGCGACACCTCCTGGCAGGAGATCGCGCTGAGCGCGGACGGCGCCGCCGACCTCGTCCCGCGCTCGGTGGACGCCTCGGGCGTGACCGTGTCGCTGGCCGCCCCGCCGCCCGGCGTGATCGAGTTCAACGGCGGCTATCTGCATCCCTCGCTCCAGCCGGAGCGGGCGATGGCCGCGGCCCTGGCCCGGGCCGGGCGGCGGCCGGGCGCATGGGGCAGGCCGCCCATGGAGGGTCTGCCCGAACTGCGCGAGTGGTTCGCGCGGACCATCGGCGGCTCCATCACCGCGGCCGAGGTGCTGGTCAGCGCCGGTGGCCAGACCTCGCTCACCACCGCCCTGCGCGCCCTCGCGCCGCCCGGGGCGCCGGTGCTCGTCGAGTCGCCCACCTACCCGGGCATGCTCGCGATCGCCAGGACGGCGGGACTGCGCCCCGTACCGGTCCCGGTCGACCCGGACGGAGTCAGGCCCGAGCTGCTCGCCGACGCGTTCCGGGCGACCGGCGCCCGGGTGTTTGTCTGCCAGCCGCTGTTCCAGAACCCGACCGGCGCCGTCCTCGCCCCGGATCGGCGCGCGCAGGTGCTGCGCATCGCGCGGGAGGCCGGCGCGTTCGTCGTCGAGGACGACTTCGTGCGGCGGCTCGCGCACGAGGACGCCGGGCAGCTGCCGCGCCCGCTCGCCGCCGACGACCCCGACGGCGTCGTCGTGCACGTCGGCTCGCTGACGAAGGCGACCTCGCCGAGCTTCCGGGTGAGCGCGCTGGCCGCCCGCGGGCCGGTCCTGGAACGCCTGCGCGCCATTCAGGTCGTCGACACCTTCTTCGTGCCCCGCCCGCTGCAGGAAGCGGCCCTCGAACTCGTCGGCTCGCCCGCCTGGCCGCGTCATCTGCGGTCCGTCGCAACCGAGTTGCGGGTCCGGCGGGACACGATGACCGCCGCGCTGCGGCTGCGGCTGCCCGAACTGGCCCTCCCGCACATCCCGTCCGGCGGCTACCACCTGTGGCTGCGGCTGCCCGAAGGCGCCCGGGGAGAGAGCGCGTTCACGGCCGCCGCCCTGCGCGCGGGGGTCGCCCTCACCCCCGGCCGCCCCTACTTCAGCGCCGAACCCCCGGCCGCCCATGTGCGGTTGAGCTTCGCGGCCGTCGCCGGGACGGAGGAGATCGCGGAGGGAGTGCGGCGGCTGCGGTCGGCGTGCGACGAGGTGTTCCCCGGAAAGCGTTCGACATCATGAACGCCGTCCTGTGAGGATCCGGCCATGAATGCCATGAACGCCGTTCCGCCCCTCGCCGAGGGCTACGAGATCTCCGCCGACTCCGCCCGCGTCGACGTCGCGCGGGTGCACCAGTGGCTGTCCACGGACGCGTACTGGGCGCTCGGACGCGAGCGGGAGAGGCAGGAGCGGGCGATCGCCGGGTCGCTGAACTTCGGCGTCTACGACACCGCGTCGGGGGAGCAGGTCGCCTACGCGCGGGTCGTGACCGACCTCGCGGAGTTCGCGTGGCTGTGCGACGTCTACGTGGACCCGGCGGCGCGCGGCAAGGGTCTCGGGACGGCTCTCGTCGCCGCCGTCCGCGACCACCTGCGGGCGTACGGGCTGCGCCGCATCCTGCTCGCCACGCACGACGCGCACGGGGTCTACCGGCAGGTCGGCTTCGAGGCGCTGGAGAAGCCGGACCAGTGGATGGCACTGATCTTCGCGAAGCCCGGGTCCGCGTGAGCGCCCCGGCATGAGCGCGCCGGGATGAGCGGGCCGGCGTGAGCGGGCCGGGATGGGTCGATCCGCGTGCGCGGGGCGGCGCGAGGGGGACGGCGTGATCCGGACACCGTGTGGGTGACACGGTTTTCTGGCGACTTGTCCGGCAGGTCCTGACCCGTCGGTCAGTTTTCTTCCGGCCGTCGGCCGACAGCTCTTGACCTGCGCAGTTACGCGGCTCACCATCACCGCATGCCACTTCGGGTCACGTTCGTCGCCGCCGCTCGCAGCTCCGCGCTGCTCGCGGAACGCTTCGAGGACGACCGGCCGCTGGACCAGGACGGCTGGGCTGAGGTGTTGCAGGTGGCCGACGCGCTGCTGCCGCTCGCGGCCGCCGAGCTGCGCTACTGCTCACCGACCCCGCGCAGCCGCGCCACCGGGGACGCGCTCGGTTACGCCCCGCTGGTGCAGCTCGCCCTGCGGGACTGCGACATGGGCCGCTGGCGCGGTTTCACGCTGGGCGAGGCGATGGCCCGCGAGCCGGAGGCCGTGGACGCCTGGCTCGCCGATCCGCTCGCCACCCCGCACGGCGGCGAGTCGCTGTTCGCGTTCATCACCAGGGTCGCCGGCTGGCTCGACACGCGGCCGGTGGGCGACGGCGGCCGGATCGTCGCCGTCGCCGAGCCGAGCGTCATCCGCGCGGCCCTGGTGTACGCGCTGAAGGCGCCGCCCGCGACGTACTGGAACATTGATGTGCGTCCGCTGTCGACGACCACGGTCACCGGCCGGGCCGGTCGCTGGAACCTCCGCCTCGAAGGGGCCTCGGCTCAGCCCAGCCGTGCGTAGTCGGTGGTGAGCGTCAGGTCCTTGGCGGGGCCCGCCACCCGCCAGACCGTCCGCCAGTGGTCGGCGTCCCGGACGGTGAACTCGCCCCGGTAGAGGTCGGCGGAGCAGGGGTGGTCGGCGATGTGCCGTCCGGTCGTCAGGTCCAGGTCGTGGAAGGGACGGTCGTCGGCGAACCGCACGTCCGCCGTGCCGGGCGTCGGCCCCGGCAGAAAGCGCAGGGTGCGTTCGGCGGGCCGCGGGACACCGAGCCAGACGAACGTGCCGGACTCCCGGTGCAGCAGCCCGCTCTCGCCGCCGGCCTCGCCCCCGTCCAGTGCGCTGAACATCGTGACCCCGTCGAAGCGGCCCTCGGCGCCGCTCGCCCGGTCCCGTACCGACCGGGTGACCCGCCAGCTTCCCCGGAGGTAGGCCAGGGCGTCCGGCACTGGCCGGAACTCGTCCATGCGTTCCTCGCTTCCGACACTTTCGCTGCCGCACGCCCCATTGACGCGTCCCGGCCCCCTCCCTATCTTGCCGTTCGAAGTGCTGATCACCGTCTGATATTTCGAACAACTCGCCTTACCGAGCCGCGGAGTATTCATGTCACGCAGCACCACCCGCACCCGCTGGAGACTGGGCCTCACCGCCACCGCCCTCCTGACGGCCACCGTCCTCGTCCCCGTCCCGGCGCACGCCGAGGCCGTGACCGACTACGCCATCACCGTCGACCCCACCGCCAAGGGCGCGAAGATCGACGACACGATGTACGGCGTCTTCTTCGAGGACATCAACCGGGCGGCCGACGGCGGCCTGTACGCCGAACTCGTGCAGAACCGGTCCTTCGAGTACTCCACCGTCGACAACCGGTCGTACACCCCGCTGACCTCCTGGACGGTCGACGGCACCGCGCAGGTCCTGGACGACGCGGGCCGGCTCAACGACCGCAACCGCAACTACCTTTCCCTGGGCGCCGGTTCCTCCGTGACCAACGCCGGCTACAACACCGGTGTCCGGGTCGAGCAGGGCAAGAGGTACGACTTCTCGGTGTGGGCCCGCGCCGAGAGCGGCAGCACGCTCACCGTGGGCCTCCAGGACGCCGACGGCGCGCTGGCCACCGCCCGCAGGGTCGCCGTGCGCGGCGATGGCTGGGTCCAGTACCGGGCGGCCTTCACCGCCACCCGCACCAGCAGTGACGGCCGCCTGTCGGTGGCCTCCTCGGCCGCGGCCGCCCTCGACATGGTGTCCCTGTTCCCCCGCGACACGTACAAGAACGAGCCCAACGGCCTGCGCAAGGACCTCGCCGAGAAGATCGCCGCCCTCGACCCGGGCTTCGTGCGCTTCCCCGGCGGCTGTCTGGTCAACACCGGCTCCATGCAGGACTACAGCGAGGCCTCCGGCTGGCAGCGCGCCCGCTCCTACCAGTGGAAGGACACCGTCGGACCCGTCGAGGAGCGCGCCACCAACTCCAACTTCTGGGGCTACAACCAGAGTTACGGCCTCGGCTACTACGAGTACTTCCGCTTCGCCGAGGACATCGGCGCTATGCCGCTGCCCGTCGTGCCGGCCCTGGTCACCGGCTGCGGCCAGAACCAGGCCGTCGTCGACGACGCGCTGCTGAAGCGCCACATCCAGGACACCCTGGACCTCATCGAGTTCGCCAACGGCCCGGTCACGTCCACCTGGGGCAAGAAGCGGGCCCGGATGGGCCACCCCAAGCCCTTCCACCTCACCCACCTCGAGGTCGGCAACGAGGAGAACCTGCCCGCCGAGTTCTTCGCCCGCTTCGAGCAGTTCCGCGCCGCGATCGGGGCGAAGTACCCCGACATCACCGTCATCTCCAACTCCGGTCCCGACGACGCGGGTTCGACCTTCGACACGGCCTGGCAGCTCAACCGGGACGCGGATGTCGCGATGGTCGACGAGCACTACTACAACAGCCCGCAGTGGTTCCTGCAGAACAACGACCGCTACGACACCTACGACCGCAGCGGCCCCAAGGTCTTCCTCGGCGAGTACGCCTCCTGGGGCAACGCCTTCAAGAACGGCCTGGCCGAGGCGGCCTTCATGACGGGTCTGGAACGCAACGCGGACGTGGTCAAGCTCGCCTCCTACGCGCCGCTGTTCGCGAACGAGGACTATGTGCAGTGGAGCCCGGACCTGGTGTGGTTCAACAACCACGCCTCCTGGAACTCGGCCAACTACGAGGTCCAGAAGCTGTTCATGACCAATGTCGGCGACCGGGTGGTACCGTCCACGGCTACCGGCACCCCGTCCCTCCAGGGCCCCATCACCGGCGCCGTCGGTCTGTCGACCTGGGCCACCGGCGCCGCGTACGACGACGTGAAGGTGACCGACGCGGACGGCAACGCGCTGCTCGGCGACGACTTCTCCGGCGACGCCTCGCAGTGGACGCACACGGGCGGCGGCAGCTGGTCGCTCCAGGACGGGCAGTACGTGCAGACCGACACCGCCGCCGAGAACACCATGGTCTCGGCCGGTGACGTCGGCTGGCACGACTACGACCTGCATGTGAAGGCCACCAAGAAGTCCGGCAAGGAGGGCTTCCTGGTCGCCTTCGGCGTCAAGGACACCGGCAACTACTACTGGTGGAACCTCGGCGGCTGGAACAACACCCAGTCCGCCGTCGAGCAGGCCGTGGACGGCGGCAAGTCGACGCTGGTCTCCAAGGCCGGGTCCGTCGAGACGGGCCGCGCCTACGACATCGACGTGAAGGTGCGGGGCCGCCAGGTCACCCTCTACCTCGACGGCCAGGAGTGGGGCAGCTTCACCGACGACAAGCCGGCCGAGCCGTTCCGGCAGGTCGTCACCAAGGACAAGAAGACCGGCGATCTGATCGTCAAGGTCGTCAACGCCCAGTCCACGGACGCCCGTACGGCGATCGACCTCGGCGGCGCCAAGGTCGCGTCCAAGGCGAAGGTGACCACGCTGGCCGCCGCGCCGGACGCGGTCAACACGGAGGCCGCGACCGCGGTCGCGCCGGTGACCTCCACCTTCACCGGGGTGGCGGGCGAGTTCACCTACACCTTCCCGGCGAACTCGATCACCTTCCTGCGGATCAGGCAGCGGTAGCGGATTCCGGCGGACCCCGGCGGATCCCGGCCGGTGCGGGCCACGGCGGCCCGTACCCGCCGGGCCTCCCGTGCCCCTCAGGCGTCCTTGCGGCGCCGGAACCAGCCGCGCCTGGGCGGCGGCAGGTGGGGCAGCGACTGCGGCGGCGACTGCGGGGCGTCCGGCCCGCCGAACGGCGGCAGGGCCTTGAAGCGGTCGTCGAAGGCGATCGTGGGCGTGATCCGGTGCAGGGCGGCGCGCACGAGGGTGAGCGGATGGTCGGGGAACCCGGCGTCCCACTGTTCGTGGTCGCCGACGTGGTATGGCAGACCGCCGGTCTGCCCGCCCGGCTGCCCCTCCGCGTAGGGGTCGGGCCGGAAGTACTCGGCCGGACCCACCTGCGCCATGATCATGGCCTCCCGCATCCCGGTCGTGGCGCCCTCGGCGGCCTGCACCTTCACGACCGTGCTGGACCCGGCCCGGGGTACGGTCCAGGAGCCGAGGAACGCCTGCCCGGGCCGGCTGCCCAGCGGCATCTTGACCAGCTGGCGCACCGCCGGGACACCGTCCACCGAGCCGGGCACCGCCTCGATCAGCCCGCCACCGGCTCCGGCCACGAGCCGCGCGAGCCCCGCCCCGAGCCGTTGCGGCTCGTGCAGCGCGGCGGGCAGGTCCGGGATCAGCGGGAAGAAGTGGACCGACAGGACGAGCCCCGCCGCGTCGGTCCACACCCCCGGCTCACGCTCGGTGAAGCCGGTCAGGTCCAGGCTGGTTATCGGTGTCATGGCGATCACCGGGTCGAGGTTACGCAGCCCCGCGGCCCGGGCAAAGATCGCTGCGGGCCCCGCCCCTGCATGGATTGCATAAACGTGCAGCGAAACGTATAGTCATGCCATCCAGGAGGAGGAGTCATGGTGGTACGTGCGGCGGTGGCCGGAGCGAGCGGGTACGCGGGCGGAGAGCTGCTGCGCCTGCTCCTCACGCACCCCGAGATCGAGATCGGCGCCCTGACCGGCAATTCCAACGCGGGCCAACGACTGGGCGCGCTCCAGCCGCACCTGCTGCCGCTGGCCGACCGCGTCCTCCAGGAGACCACCCCCGAGGTCCTCGCCGGACACGAGGTCGTCTTCCTCGCCCTGCCGCACGGCCAGTCCGCCGCCGTCGCCGAGCAGCTCGGCCCGGAGGTGCTCGTCGTCGACATGGGCGCCGACTTCCGGCTGACGGACGCGGGCGACTGGGAGCGGTTCTACGGTTCCGCGCACGCCGGGACCTGGCCCTACGGCCTCCCCGAACTGCCCGGCGGCCGCGCGGCGCTCACGGGGTCCAGGCGCATCGCGGTCCCGGGCTGCTATCCCACGGCCGTCTCGCTCGCGCTCTTCCCGGCGTACGCGGCGGGCCTCGCCGAGCAGGAGGCCGTGATCGTCGCCGCCTCCGGCACCTCGGGCGCCGGCAAGTCGCCCAAGACGCACCTGCTGGGCTCCGAGGTCATGGGCTCGGTCTCCCCGTACGGCGTCGGCGGCGTCCACCGGCACACGCCCGAGATCATCCAGAACCTGAGCGCGGCAGCGGGGGAGCCGGTCTCTGTCTCCTTCACGCCCACCCTCGTGCCGATGTCCCGCGGCATCCTCGCCACGTGCAGCGCCAAGGCGAAGCCCGGCGTCACCGCCGACTCCGTCCGCGCCGCCTACGAGAAGGCCTTCGCCGACGAGCCGTTCGTGCATCTGCTCCCCGAGGGACAGTGGCCCGCCACGGCGTCCGTCCACGGTTCCAACGCCGTTCAGGTGCAGGTCGCGTACGACGCCGCCGTGGGCCGGATCATCGCCATCAGCGCCATCGACAACCTGACCAAGGGCACCGCGGGCGGCGCCCTCCAGAGCATGAACATCGCCCTCGGGCTCGACGAGACCACCGGGCTTTCCACGATCGGAGTCGCACCGTGAGCGTCACGGCAGCCAAGGGATTCACGGCGGCGGGCATCGCCGCCGGGATCAAGCAGAACGGCAACCCGGACCTGGCCCTCGTGGTCAACAACGGGCCCCGCCGCGCGGCCGCCGGCGTCTTCACCTCGAACCGCGTCAAGGCCGCGCCGGTACTGTGGTCCGAGCAGGTCCTCAAGAGCGGCCAGGTGACCGCCGTGATCCTCAACTCCGGTGGCGCCAACGCCTGTACGGGGCCGAAGGGCTTCCAGGACACGCACGCGACCGCCGAGAAGGTCGCCGAGGTGCTGGACCTGGGCGCGGGTGAGGTCGCCGTCGCCTCCACCGGACTCATCGGCGTCCTGCTCCCGATGGACAAGCTGCTGCCGGGGGTCGAGACCGCTGCTGGTCAACTCTCGGAGCACGGCGGCGAGAAGGCCGCGATCGCCATCAAGACCACCGACACCGTCCACAAGACGTCCGTCGTCACGAAGGACGGCTGGACCGTCGGAGGCATGGCCAAGGGCGCGGGCATGCTCGCCCCCGGCCTCGCCACCATGCTGGTCGTCCTCACCACCGACGCCGACCTCGACAGCGAGACCCTGGACAAGGCGCTGCGCGCCGCCACCAAGGTCACCTTCGACCGCGTCGACTCCGACGGCTGTATGTCGACCAACGACACCGTGCTGCTGCTCGCCTCCGGCGCCTCCGAGGTCACCCCGGGGTACGAGGAGTTCGCCGCCGCCGTCCGGACCGTCTGCGACGACCTCGGCCAGCAGCTGATCCGGGACGCCGAGGGCGCCAGCAAGGACATCAAGGTCGAGGTCGTCAACGCCGCCAGCGAGGACGACGCCGTCGAGGTGGGCCGCTCCATCGCCCGCAACAACCTCCTCAAGTGCGCGATCCACGGCGAGGACCCCAACTGGGGCCGGGTGCTCTCCGCGATCGGCACCACCGGGGCCGTCTTCGAGGCCGACCGGCTCAACGTCGCCATCAACGGCGTCTGGGTCTGCAAGAACGGCGGCGTCGGGGAGGACCGCGAGAAGGTGGACATGCGCTACCGCGAGGTGCACATCGTCGCCGACCTCGCCGCCGGCTCCGAGACGGCCACCATCTGGACCAACGACCTGACCGCGGACTACGTCCACGAGAACAGCGCCTACTCCTCATGAGCAACGTCACGCGGAAGCACACCGCGCTCCCCAAGGCCCAGATCCTCATCGAGGCGCTGCCCTGGCTGACCCGGCACAACGGCCGGACCGTCGTCATCAAGTTCGGCGGCAACGCCATGATCGACGAGGACCTGAAGGCCGCCTTCGCCCAGGACGTCGTCTTCCTGCGGCACGCCGGCCTGCATGTCGTCGTCGTGCACGGCGGCGGCCCGCAGATCAGCGCCGCCCTCGACAAGCATGGCATCGTCAGCGAGTTCAAGGCCGGCCTGCGGGTCACCACCGAGGACGCCATGGACGTCGTCCGGATGGTGCTCGCCGGGCAGGTCCAGCGCGAGCTGGTCGGGCTGCTGAACCAACACGGGCCGCTCGCCGTCGGGTTGACCGGCGAGGACGCGCACACCATCACCGCCACCAAGCACCAGCCCGAGATCGACGGTGAGTTGGTCGACATCGGGCGGGTCGGCGAGATCACCGCGATCGACACGGGCGCCATCGAGGCGCTGCTTGCCGACGGCCGCATCCCGGTCGTCTCGTCGATCGCCCGCTCCCAGGACGACGGACATGTCTACAACGTCAATGCTGATACGGCGGCTGCGGCACTCGCTGCGGCACTTGGCGCCGAAACCCTCATGGTCCTCACGGACGTCGAGGGCCTCTACGAGGACTGGCCGAACAGCGACGAGGTGATCAGTCGCCTCACCGCCTCCCAACTGGAGAAGCTGCTGCCGGAGTTGAGCTCCGGGATGGTCCCGAAGATGGAGGGCTGTCTGCACGCCGTGCGCGGTGGCGTGAACACCGCCCGCGTCATCGACGGGCGGGTCCAGCACTCGATCCTGCTGGAGATCTTCACCGACGAGGGCATTGGCACGATGGTCGTGCCCGACGAGAAGCCGCACGCAGAGCCGGCCGCACAGCCGGACGCACAGGGGGAGCCGTCATGAGCAACGAGGAACTGACCGCGCGGTGGCAGAGCGCGCTCATGAACAACTACGGCACCCCACTGCTGCCCCTCGTACGCGGCGCGGGCAGCCGGGTCTGGGACGCCGACGGCAAGGAGTACCTCGACTTCGTCGGCGGCATCGCCGTCAACGCGCTCGGCCACGCCCACCCGGCCGTCGTCGAGGCCGTGAGCCGGCAGATCGGCTCCCTCGGCCACATCTCCAACTTCTTCATGGCCGAGCCGACCGTCACGCTCGCCGAACGGCTGCTCCAGCACTTCGGCCGGGACGGCAGGGTCTTCTTCTGCAACTCGGGCGCCGAGGCCAACGAGGCCGCCTTCAAGATCGGCCGGCTGACCGGGCGGACCCACGTCGTCGCCACCGAGGGCGCCTTCCACGGCCGGACCATGGGCGCGCTCGCGCTCACCGGCCAGCCCGGCAAGCGGGACCCGTTCCTGCCGCTGCCCGGCGAGGTCACCCATGTGCCGTTCGGCGACGCGCAGGCGCTGGCCGCCGCGGTCACCGAGGAGACGGCGCTCGTCGTCCTCGAACCGATCCAGGGCGAACTGGGTGTCGTGGTGCCGCCCGCCGGCTACCTCAAGGCCGCCCGCGCGATCACCGCCGCGACCGGCGCGCTGCTGGTCCTCGACGAGGTGCAGACCGGCGTCGGCCGGACCGGGCACTGGTTCGAGTACCAGGCCCACGAGGGCGTCCTGCCGGACGTCGTGACCCTGGCCAAGGGCCTCGGCGGCGGACTGCCGCTGGGCGCGACGATCGCCTTCGGGCGCGCCGCCGAGCTGCTCCAGCCCGGCCACCACGGCACCACCTTCGGCGGCAACCCCGTCGCCTGCGCCGCCGGACTCGCGGTTCTCGACACCATCGAGAACGAGGGATTGCTGGAGAACGTCAAGCGGCAGAGCGAGAAGTTGCGGACCGGGATCGAGGGTGCGGGCCACTCGTTGATCGATTATGTCCGGGGAGCGGGCCTGCTCCTGGGTATCGTGCTCACCGAGCCCCGTGCGCCCCAGGTGCGGGCGGCGGCTCAGGAGGCCGGCTTCCTGGTGAACGTGCCCGCCCCCGACGTCGTCCGGCTGATGCCGCCGCTGAACCTCGGCGACGACGAGGTGGAGGCGTTCCTCGGGGCGCTGCCCGGAATCCTCGACGCAGCCGCGGCGAGCGGAGAGTGACGATCCGGAGAACCGGAGAATGAGACGACGATGAGTCAGGCGCAGGAACATGAGCAGCCGGGCGCGGGCGGGCCCGCCGTGCCGCAGACCCGCACCGCGCGTCACCGCCGGATCGTGGACATCCTCAACCGGCAACCGGTGCGGTCGCAGAGCCAGTTGGCGAAGCTGCTGGCCGACGACGGGCTGAGTGTCACCCAGGCGACGCTGTCGCGGGACCTGGACGAGCTCAACGCGGTGAAGATCCGCAACAACGACGGCGACCTGATCTACGCGGTGCCCAGTGAGGGGGGTTTCCGGACCCCCCGGGCACCGCTGGGGGAGTCGGCGAAGGAAGAGCGGATGCGGCGGCTGTCGCAGGAGCTGCTGATCTCCGCGGAGGCGTCCGCCAACCTCGTGGTGCTGCGCACCCCGCCGGGCGCGGCCCAGTTCCTCGCCTCGGCGATCGACCAGGCCGAGCTGCAGGACATCCTCGGGACGATCGCGGGCGACGACACGCTGCTGCTGATCAGCAGGGAGCCGACGGGCGGCCAGGCCCTGGCGGATCATCTGCTGCGGCTTGCCCAGAACGGCCACTGAGCGGCGGCTTAACGGCCACTGGTGGTCGTCGAGGGGCCGCTGGCCGGTCACTGAACGGCCGATGAACGGCCACTGGATGGTCGTTGAGGGCCGCTGATCGGTCACTGAACGGCCGCTGAGGGGTTCTTCGGGTCGTTCGCCGACCGCGGGCTGGTCGCGCCGCCGCCGGGAGGAGGAGCCGCGCACCGACACGGCTTCGGGCTCCGGGGGAAGTGCCGGCGCCGTCGCTGCTCAGTCGCCCTCGTACGGCGCCGACCCGTGTCGCCCGCAGCCACCCGTGTGCCGCCCGCGCTCACCGGTGCAGGCTGGGGTCGCCGGTGCTGCCTGCGGTCACCCCTGCTGCCCGCAGCCACCGGTGCCGCCCGTGCCCACCTGTGCCGCCCGCACATACCCGTGCCGCCTGTGTAGCCCGCACGTACCCGTGCCGTCCGCACCCACCCGTGCCGCCAGCGGCCGTACAGGGCGCGGCGGCTGCCTGTCAGCGCGGGATTGCGCCACCCGCCCAGGCCGGTCACGAGGCAGCGAGCAGGCCGACTGTGGCTCGGCCGAGTCGGCCGGCCACGGCTCAGCCGAGTCGGCCGGCCACGGCTCAGCCGAGTCGGCCGGCCAGGCCCCCCGTGCAGCGCACCTCGTCGCCCGCCGTGATCAGCAGGGCCTCCACGTCCGGCAGGGACTCCAGCCAGCCCAGCGCTTCCCGCGAGCCCATCGCGAACGCGGCCGTCGCCCAGCAGTCCGCCCAGGTCAGCTGCGGTGTCACCACCGTCACGGCGACCAGGTCGGTCACCGCGGAGCGGCCCGTTCGCGGATCCACGATATGGGCGCCCCGCTCCGCCGTGCCGGAGGTCGCGACGGCCAGTTCGTCCGCTCCCGCCGCCGAGACCACCGCGGCGAGACCACCCGGGCGCAGCGGGTCCGACACCCCGACCCGCCACGGCCGCTCGGGCCCGGGGACACCGAGCAGCTGCACGTCCCCGCCGCCGTTGACACTCACCCCGTTCACACCCGCCGCCGCGACCAGCCGGGCCGCGCGCTCGGCGGCCCAGCCCTTCACGATGCCGGTGGGGTCGAGCCGGCCCTGGTAGCGCATGCTGAACCAGCCGTCGCTCACCCGCTCCGCCTCGGCGCCCAGCTCCAGCACCTCGGCCACTTCCGGATCGCACTCCTCGACGGTCAGCTCACCGCGTACCAGCCGGGACACCTGGCTGTCCTCGCGGTAGGTGCTGAACACCTCGTTCACCCGGTGCAGCGAGGCGATCGCCTCCTCCAGCGCCGCCCGCACCGCCTCGGGTTCCCCGCCGCGGACGTCGAAGGAGAAGACGGTCCCCATGACCTCTTCCGCGTGGCGCAGCACGGCGGGGGCCGGCGCCGACTCGGCCACGGTGTCAGCCACCGGCCTGGTCCAGCGCCGACTGCAAGGACTTCTTGTAGCCCTCGCTGGTGAAGGTCGCGCTGGAGACGGTGTCGATGTCGGCGCTGCCGGCGGCGACCGCCGCCGCGTTGAGCTTGGGGATGGCCAGCGCGGTCTTCTGGTCGCTGGTGCCGCCCTTGGGGGCCTGGACGGCCTCCGCCTTGGTGATCTTGCCGCCGGCGACCGTGATCCGGACCTGGACGGCGCCGTACTGCGTCTGCGCGGCGCTGCCGGTGACGGTCTTGGCCTGCGCGGCCCCCGAAGAGGCCCCCGCGTCGCCGGACCCGGACGACGAACCCGCCTTCGCCTTCGCCTTGTCCAGCGCCGACTGGAGGGACTTCTTGTAGCCCTCGCTCGTGTAGGTCGCGCTGGAGACGGTGTCGATGTCGGCGCTGCCGGCGGCGACCGCCGCCGCGTTGAGCTTGGGGACGGCGAGCTCGGTCTTCTGGTCGCTGGTGCCGCCCTTGGGGGCCTGGACGGCCTCCGCCTTGGTGATCTTGCCGTCGGCGACCGTGATCCGGACCTGGACGGCGCCGTACTGCGTCTGGGCCGCTTCCCCGGTGAAGGTGCCGGACGCCTGCGCGCTGCCGGAGCCCTGGGAAGCGCCGGAGCCGGCGCTCGCGTTCGCCTTGTCGATCGCCGACTGGAGGGATTTCTTGTAGCCCTCGCTGGTGTACGTGGCGCCCGACACCGTGTCGATGTCCGGGCTCTGCTTGGCGACCACATCGGCGTTGAGCTTGGGAACGGCCAGCGCGGTCTTCTGGTCGCTGGTGCCGCCCTTGGGCGCCTGGACCGCCTCGGCCTTGGTGATCTTGTTGTTGACGACGGTGATCCGGACCTGCACGGCCCCGTACTGCGTCTGCGCCGCGTCACCGGTCATCGTTCCCGACACGGGCGCCCCGGCCCCGCCCTGGGCCGCGGCTTCCTGCGCCGCCGCGCCCGCGCCCGCCGCCTGGGCGGAGCCCGGGTCGGACGACGGCTTCAGCGACAGCAACAGCACGATCCCGGACACGGTGGCGGCGGTGGCGAGTACGACGCGCCGAAGAGGGTGGCTCTTCCTCATCGCTTCCTGAGCTCCTGATTCCCGTTTGGTGGCGAGGTTCCCGTGAGTACGGGTCGCTCACATCTCGAACGACTCGTGGTGGATGCGGCGGGCGGGAACCCCGGCGCCGCGCAGTGCCTCGTACACCCCTTGGGCGAAGCCGTTGGGTCCGCACATGAAGACGTCGTGGCTGTCGATGTCGGGGATCTTCCGCTGGAGGGACTCCGCCGAGATGTCGGGGCGCTCCCCGTCGGGGCTGTTGACGGCGTACATCAGCCGCGCCCCACGCTCGTCGGCGATCTTCGCCAGCTCGTCCCACAGCGCCAGGTCCTGCGTGCTGTTGGCCCGGTAGAGGAGGGTGATGTCGCCGGCCGCGCCCGGCAGCGTCTCGAACAGCGCCCGCATCGGCGTGATGCCGACCCCGCCGGCCACCAGCAGCACCTTGCCCCGGCTGCGCCGGGACGCCGTCATCGCACCGTACGGACCCTCGGCCCACACCTTGGTGCCGGGCTGCAGCTCGCGCAGCGCCGCACTGTGGTCGCCGATCGCCTTGACGGTGATCCGCAGGAGGTCCGGGCGGGGGGCCGCCGACAGCGAGTACGGGTGGGAGCTGAACCGCATCCCCGGCGCCATGAACCGCCACCGGAAGAACTGCCCGGCCTCCGCGCCCATCCGGTGCAGCTTGCGCCCGCCGATCAGCACCGACACGATGCCCGGCGTCTCCTCGATGACCGCCTCGACGCGCAGCCGGTGCCGCAGGTTGAGCCGGACCGGGACGATGACGCGGTACCAGACGACCAGCGCGGTGACCGAGCCGTACAGCGCGTACCAGACGGTCTTCGCGGTCGGCTCGATCGCGAAGTCGTTCCCGGTGGTGATCTGGTGCCAGAACGTCAGGAACACGGCCGCGTACGTCATCAGATGGATGTGGTACCAGGTGTCGTACGGCATCCGGCGGCGCACGGGTCCGATCGAGACCAGCCCGATGAGCAGGAACAGACCGGTGCCGATCGCCGCCTTGCCCATGTCCGGCAGCTGGTTGATGGAGTCGATCGTCTGCTGGACGATGTCCCCCAGCGTCTTCCCGGCCTGGAGGGCGTACCCCCACATGATCAGGAACACATGCGCGAAGACCAGGCAGAGCGTGTACCGGCCGCTCATCGCGTGCCAGCGAGCGACCCGGTCCGAGCCCACCCGCCGCTCCAGCGCGGGCACCCGTGCCATCTGAAGCACCACGAGCGCCATCAGGTACCCGGCGAGCAGCCCGGTGATCCGTCCCGCGTTGAGGATCTTGCTGTTGTCGTCCGCGATGTTCGGCGTGTTCGCCCACCACAGCCACAGCACACCCGCCGCGCCCGCCCATACGGCGAGCAGCAACGGGACGGCCGGGGAGCGGCGCGGGCGGATGCGGCGCATCGTCTGGCGGCGGGCGGCACGGCCGCCGGCGATCGTCGTGGTCACTGTTCCTCCGTGGATACGGACCCTTGGCCCTCAGATACGGGTCCCGGCCACGGAGCGTTCAGAGTCCCGCCGAGTCCAGCGCGGACTGAAGCGACTGGCGGTAACCGTCGCTCGTGTAGGTCGCCCCGGACACGGTGTCGATGTCCGCGCTCTGCGCGGCCAGCGCCTCGCTCCGGAGCTGCGGGACCGCGTACGCGTTGATCTGCTGGTCGCGCGGATTCTCCTGCGGGTAGGTGACCGCGGTGACGTCCGTGATCTTGCCGTTCCGCACGGTGACCCGGACCTGGACCGGTCCCCAGCGGGTCTGTACGGACTCGCCCGTGACGGTCCTGGTGCCCGTGGCCGTGGTGCCTCCGCCCCCTGTGCTCGAGCCGCTGGAACTGCTCGAAGACGGTGCGGGTGCCACCGCGGCGGCCACCTCGGGCGCCGTGTGCGGCTTCAGGGCCAGCAGCATCACCACCCCGGAGACGGTGGCGGCGCTTGCCAGCACGATCCGGCGCGACGGACGGCTCTTCCTCAACGCGTGCATGTCCTTGGCCTCCCGGCTCTCACAGTTCGAACGACTCGTGGTGGATGCGCCGGTCCGGTACGCCGGCCGCGCGCAGCGCCTCGTAGAGGTCCTGGGCGAAGCCGTGCGGCCCGCACAGATACGCGTCGTGTGCGGCCAGATCGGGGACGGCCCCGCGCAGCGACTCGGCGCTCATGCTCGGCCGCTGCCCCTGCGGCCCGTTGAGCGCGTACAGCACCTTCGCGCCGCGTCGGCGCGCGATGGCCTCCAGCTCCCCGCCCAGGGCGAGGTCCACGCTGCTTCGCGCCCGGTACAGCAGCGTGACCTCGCCCGGCAGCGTCTCGAACAGCGCGCGCAGCGGGGTGACGCCCACCCCGGCCGCGATGAGCAGCGACTTGTGGGCGGTGCGCCGGCCGGCGGTCAGCGCCCCGTACGGGCCCTCGGCCCACACGCGCGTGCCGGGCCGCAGCAGCGCGACGCCCGCGCTGTGCCCGCCGAGCGCCTTCACCGTGATCCGCATCAGGTCCGGGCGGGGCGGGGCCGACAGCGAGTACGGCGTCGAGGTCCACCCCAGCCCCTGCCCGAGGAAGCGCCACCGGAAGAACTGCCCCGCCTCCGCGCCCAGCTCGTCCAGCCGCCGCCCCCGTACGACGACGGAGTACACGCCGGGCGCCTCCCGGTGCACGGACTCCACCCGCAGCCGGTGCCGCAGATTGAGCCGTACGGGAGCGAGCATCCTGAACCACACCACCAGGGCGGCGACCCCCAGGTACAGCGCGTACCAGGCGGCCGTGGCGACCGGGTGGCCGCTGAGGTCGTCGCCCGATGCGAGCTGGTGCCCGAAGGTGAGGAACAGGGCGGCGTACGTGAGGAGGTGGACGTAGTACCAGAACTCGTAGCCGGTGCGGCGGCGCACGGCCCGTACGGAGGTGACGCCGACCGCGAGGAGGATCACCGTGCCGGCGGTCGCCTTGAGCATCTCCGGGTAGTCGAGGACCACCGTCAGTGTCTCGTGCACGAGCGAGCGGCGGTCCTGGGCCGCGTACCCGGTGAGGATCAGTACGATGTGGGCGAGCAGCAGGCAGACCGTGTAGCGGCCGGCCATCGCGTGCCAGCGGGCGACCCGGTCGGAGCCGATCCGCCGCTCCAGCAGGGGCACCCGTGCCATCAGGCCGACGAGCACCGCGCACGCGTAGCCGCACAGCAGCCCGGCGATCCGTCCGGCGCCGGTCAGCCAGCCCGCCGTACCGACCACCGTGCCGGTGTCGGACCACCACAGGGCGAGCACGGCCGCGGCCCCGGCCCAGAGCAGGACGAGGAGCGGGGCCGCGGGGGAGCGCCGGGGATCCGGCGGTGCGACCGGGGCCGGCCGCCGCTCGTACACGGTCGTCATGGGGTGCGTCCTTTCGGCTGTCAGGGACGCAACTGTGCGCGGTGAACTTCTGAGGACGCTCTGAGCGGCCGCCCAGGAGCGCTCCGCACGGCGGACTCAGAGGAAACTCAGAGCCTTCGCAGACCTCGGCCGGGTCCGTCAGGGGCGATGCTGGGAGAAGCCATGAACACCACCCGCTCCGGCCGCCCCGCCCTCACCCGCCCCGACGGCACCCCGCTGCGCGTCCTCGTCGTCGACGACGACCCCGACCTCGCGGAGGTGCTGTCCGGCGCCCTGCGCTACGAAGGCTGGCGGATCCGCACGGCCGGCGACGGCGCCGGTGCGCTCACCGCCGCCCGTGAACTGATGCCGGACGCGGTCGTCCTCGACGTGATGCTCCCCGACACCGACGGTTTTACGGTCCTGAAGTCGCTGCACGCGGTGAAACCGGACGTCTGTGTCCTCTTCCTCACCGCCCGCGACGCCGTCGAGGACCGTATCGCCGGCATCACGGCAGGCGGTGACGACTACGTCACCAAGCCCTTCAGCCTGGAGGAGGTCGTCGCCCGGCTGCGCGGCCTGCTGCGCCGCGCCGGCATGGCCCGTCAGCAGGAGGACGGCCCGCGGCTGATCGTCGGCGACCTGGTCATGGACGAGGAGGCACGCGAGGTGACCCGCGCGGGTGAGCTGATCGAACTCTCCCCGACCGAGTTCGAACTGCTGCGCTTCCTGATGCGCAACCCGCGCCGGGTCCTCAGCAAGAGCCAGATCCTCGACCGGGTGTGGTCCTACGACTTCGGCGGCCGCGCCCATGTCGTCGAGCTGTACATCTCCTATCTGCGCAAGAAGGTCGACGCGGGCCGTGCCTCGATGATCCACACGGTCCGCGGGGCCGGGTACGTGCTGAAGCCGACGGCGTCATGAGGATCCCCCTGCCGCGGCCTCCTCTGCTGCGGACCCTGCGGGCGCGGCTGACCGCCGGGCTCGTGGTGCTGCTGGCGGTGAGCTGCGCCGCCGTCGGAGTGGCCGCGGTGGTGGAGCTGAACGGCTTCCTCACCCGTCGCCTCGACGAGCAGCTGAGCGAGGTCGGCAGCCGCTTCCCGGCCAGCCTGGAGCACGGTGGCCGGCTGCCCGACGACCACGACGGCGACGAACACGGGGACACCCGGCGCCAGGCGGCCGGCACCTTCGGCGCGCGTCTGCTGAACGGCACCGTGACCAACGCCGCCGTCGTGCCCTTGTCGGGCGCCGAGACCACGGACCTGACGGTCGACCTGACCGGAGCCGACCGGCGCGCGCTCGCCTCGGTCCCGGCCGACGGGCGGCCCCGCACCCTCCACCTCTCCGGCCACGAGAGCTACCGGGTGCTGGCCACGCGAGGACTCGACTCGGACGTGCTGATCACCGGTCTTCCCCTGGAACCGGTGGAGGCGACCGTGCACCGCCTCGAACTGGTCGCCGCGATCGTCTTCGGGGCGGCCCTCGCGCTGACCGGCGTGGCGGGCGCGCTGTGGGTGCGCTGGTCCCTGCGCCCGCTGAGCCGGGTGGCGGCGACGGCCACACGGGTGAGCGAACTCCCCCTGGCGAGCGGGGTGGTGGCGCTGCCGCCGAGAGCCCCCGCGGCGGACCCGCGCAGCGAGGTGGGCCAGATGGCGGGCGCCTTCGACCGCATGCTGGGACACGTCGAGGACGCTCTCACCAAGCGGCACGCCAGCGAGGAGCGCCTGCGCACCTTCGCCGCCGACGCCAGCCACGAGCTGCGCACCCCGGTCGCCTCCGTCCGCGGTCACGCGGAACTGGCACTGCTGCACCCGGGGCCGGTGCCCGCGGAGGTGACCCGGGCCCTGGAACGGATCGCGGCGGAGTCCTCCCGGATGGGCGCGATGGTCGACGACCTCCTTCTGCTGGCCCGCCTGGACGCGGGCCGCCCCCTCGAACGCCTCCCGGTGGACCTGACCCGCCTGGTCCTGGACGCGGTGACGGACGCGAAGGCCGCCGGCCCCGGCCATCGCTGGAGCCTCGAACTCCCCGAGGAACCCGTCACGGTGACCGGCGACGAACACCGTCTTCACCAGGTGCTGGCCAACCTGCTGGCCAACGCCCGTCTGCACACGCCCGTCGGCACGAAGGTGACGGTCTCGCTCGACACGGACGGGTCCACGGCGACCCTGAAGGTCCACGACGACGGCCCCGGCGTCCCCGCCGACCTGCGCCCCGGCGTCTTCGAACGCTTCACCAGAGCGGACCGTCGCCGCAGCACGGACGCGGTGGGCGCGGGAGCGGGCCTCGGCCTGTCGATCGTGGCGGCGGTGGTGGAGGCGCACGGCGCAGACGTCATCCTGGACAGCCGTCCGGGTGCGACGACGTTCACGGTGACCCTGACGGCGGGACGGCCCGGCCCCGAGCACGGGTGACGGCGGTGGGACCCGCCACCGTCCCGATGGCGATGTGCGGTTCCCTCCCGGGATCGGCCCAGCGCAGGATCCGCCGCATCGCCCCCTCCGGCACCGACACGCAACCGGCCGTCGCCCCGCGTCCGTTGACGTGCAGGAAGATTCCCGCGCCGCGGCCCCGCACCGGTCTGTCGTAGTTGAAGCCGATGACCAGCGCGTACGCGTACTGCGTGCGGTAGGTGACCAGGTGCTCGGACTCGGCCGCGCGGCAGTCCGCGGGGCGCGGTTCGGTCCACCGGTTGTAGGCGTGGGACTTGTTGTCCTGGCACCACCAGGACTCCTGGCGCACCGGGCGGTAGGCGTACGACGTCCCGGGCGGCGCCGGCCGGATGCCGAAGGCGTAGGGGAGGCCGTACAGGCCCGTCGGTGTCGTGTTCGTGCCCTGCCGGCGTGAGGCGCCCTCGACCAGGCCCTTCGCGCCGAACCGGGCCGGCGCGGAACCGGCCGGCACCCACCGGCCGCCGCGCAGGTCCCACCAGGTGAGCGTGCCCGAGGTGGCACCGGCGCGCGGGGCCACGGCGGTGATCAGCTGGGTGCCACCGCCCGTGTCCGCCATCCGCGCGGGCAGCGGCGGGGCGCCCCCGGTGTCCGGAGCGGCACCGACCAGGCCGAGGGACGCGCAGACGAGGGCGGTGGCGACGACACGAGGGCGCATGATCAGACGCTAAGCGCGGGTGGCGGCACCGGCAGGCCGGGTGGGCCGACCGTGCGGGGTGCCGGCCCACCCGCACCGGTCGCTCAGGTCACCGGACCCAGCGGGTTGAGCTGGTCTGCCCGTCCCTCGAAGGCGTACAGCAGCAGGTCGGTCATCTCGAAGACGTCCCGGGAGTTGCGCTCCTCGACCGGGCTGAGGAACGGACGCCAGAACGGGTCGCGCACGATGGAGTGCCGGCTGCCCTCGATGGCCCGGTGGAACACCTCGGCGACGATGCGGCCGCCGACGCCGGTCAGCTTGCCGTCGCCCCGCACCTCTGCCTCCCGCAGGATGTAGAACCACAGCGGGGTGTGCTTGGCGACCGCTTGCGCGAGCCCGCCGGAGAGCTGCGCACCGCCGCCCTGCGCGAAGTCGGCCGCGGTCAGCGGTTCCACGTCGACCTTGCGGTCGATGAAGCGCTCGACCATCTGCTGTCCCGTGGCGAGCCGCAGCATCGAGGCCCGGGTGAGGTTGCGGAAGGCGAGGTTCAGCTCGGCCTCCGGAGGCCTCGGTCGGCCGCGTCCGCCGAAGGAGCCGAGCGGCAGGTCGGCGAGCGGGTCGACCAGCAGGGTGTCGATCCGCTTGGCGAGGTTGAACTGCGCCTCGGGCACGAGGAGGTCGGTCCGCTCCGGCACCGCCTCCTGGAAGGCGAACAGCCGCCGGAAGTCGGCGATCCAGTTGGTGGGCAGGCGCTCGAAGTCTCCCGACTCCGGGTCCGCCGGGTCGGCGGGAGGCGGCGACAGGGTGCCACTGGTGCCGCTGAACTGGAACAGGAGCTCGAGCGTGCCCCTGCCCCGGTCGAATATCCGGTTCCAGTTGTAGCGGCCCCGGACCATGCTGTGCCCCAGCCGGTAGGCGGCCACGGAGAACTCGATCGGCATGGTCGGCAGGTCGTGCTCGCCCGGCGAGGGCTCGAACACCCGGCGGCCGTTGCCGAACACGTCCTCGACGATCTCGGGGTCGACGATCCTGCGCAGGAAGTCGTGGCGCAGCATCCACTGGTAGTGCTTGACGACCGTCTCGCGTGCCGACTCGAAGAGGACCGCGCTCGACACGCCCTTGCCGACCAGGTCGGCCACCACCCGGTTGTGGAACCGGATGAAGGCGGCGTGGACCTGGGCGACGACCAGGTTCTCGTCGTTGCGCGGGTCCGGGATCAGGGCCCGGCGCCGCTCGGACCTCAGCGAGCCCGAGCCCTGCCGGGGCAGGTCGAACCCGGTGAGGGGCCGGCCCGCTGTGGAGGGGTCGTTCGGTACGCCCTGGGTGGTGCCGGACTTCAGCCGGAGGCCGTCGTCCTCGTAGAACCGGCGGTCGAAGCGGTGGTCGGGCCCGAGGCCGTAGAGGGAGTCGAGATCGAGGGCCGGGGAGCGGCCCTGGAGGAGCTGGCGCACCGTGATCTCGTCCTCCAGGCGCACCGCGGTGGCGTCCAGGGTGAGGTCGTGGTCCACGAACTGGCCGAGATAGGTGAACCCCGACGGGACCCCCGGCTGGTCGGGGTGGTCCCGCTCGGGGTCCGTCATGGCCTTGGCCAGCTCGATGCGGGTGTTCCGGTCGAGCTGCTGGGCCGGCCGGGAGACGGGACCCAGCCGGGAGAAGCGGAACTTGCGCAGGTCCGCCACGGTGGAGGCGGCCAGCGGTTCCACCGGACCGCCGTCCCGGGACTCGGCGAGGATGCCCTCGCCGACGACGTAGTACGAGGAGCGGACATGGCGTTTGCTCTGTGGTTCGCGTGCGGGTCGGAACATGTTTCCCCCATGTGTTCGCGCCCGCACGAGAGCGCGCGGGCGTGAGCCACGCTAGGGGACGAGACCGGCGGAAGGGGGAATTCCGTCAAATACCCCAAGAGGCCCACATGTTGACTGTCTGTACAGAAAGCATATGCGCGTCAAATCGGACTCAACGGCAACGGCAGTCCGGGCAGTCCGTCCATGCTCGTGGCGATGTGCTCCTTCTTCGCGAAGTACGCGCTGAGCGACTCGTCGTCCTCCCGCGCGAACCGCCTGGCGTGCAGCTCGCGGTCCTCGTCGTACGTCATGAAGGGCACCGCGTACCCGCAGCTGTCCCGCACGAGTTCGGCGTGCACGACGATGATCGCGCGCAGCCCGTGCGGGGTCGGGTCCAGGTCCGGGAAGCGGGCGAGGAGCTCCCCGAAGCGGGGGTCGTCGCGGAAGACCGGTTCGCCGCGGCCGTGCACCCGCACGATGTTCGGCGGTCCCTGGAAGGCGCACCACATCAGGGTGATCCGGCCGTTCTCCCGCAGGTGCGCGATGGTCTCCGCGGTGGAGCCGGCGAAGTCGAGGTAGGCCACGCTGTGTTCGTCGAGAACGGCGAACGAGCCCTTGAGGCCCTTGGGGGAGAGGTTGACCGTGCCGTCGCCGGACAGGGGGGCGGTGGCGGTGAAGAAGAGAGGCTGCTCCTCGATGAACGTGCGGAGTCTTCCGTCGATGCGCTCGTAAGTCTTTCCCATGTCTAACGATTATCCGGGAAAGCCTTTCGCTTGTCTAAGGAGATAGCGAAATACGTGGGGTGTGAACACGCCACAGCGGCCGCCCCGGCCGGCGCTACTCGGGGCGGCCGCCGTGCCTGTCACGTCACTTGTTCAACGTGCAGGCGGCCAGGGCGTCGAGACCCTGCGGCTTGGTGCCCTTACGGCCGATCGAGATGGCGATGCGGTCGATCGTGGACACCCGCTTGTCCGCCAGCGGGCCGAGGATCGCGTTCTGCACGAAGTTGGCGCCACCCTGGCCGACCGTGTTCTGGAGGCGGGTGTTGGCCTCGTCGATCTGCGTCTGGAGCAGCGCCAGGTTCCGGTCCACCTCGGCCTGCGCGGTGGCGGGGATCGCCGGGAGCTGCGAGGCGACGTCCGGGCAGGTGATCGTGCCCACGCCGGCCGCGTCGGCGCCGGTGTCCTCGCCCGTCTCCGCCGCGCCGTCGCCCGCGCCTTCGGCGGCGGTCTCCTCCGCGCCGGGGGTGACCTCGGCCTCGTCGCCCGCGGCGGCGTCGCCGCCGGCGTCCTCACCGGTGTCCGCGACGCCGCCCGCGTCGAGGGCGCACGGTGCGAGCGCGTCGAGGCCCTGCGGCTTGGTGCCCTGGCGGCCGATCGAGATGGCGATGCGGTCGATCGTGGAGACCCGCTTGCCCTCCAGCGGGCCGAGGATCGCGTTCTGCACGAAGTTCGCGCCGCCCTGGCCCACGGTGTCGACCAGCCGCTTGTTGGCCTCCGCGATCTGCGTCTGCAGCAGGGCCAGGTTGCGGTCGACCTCGGCCTGCGCGGAGGCGGGGATCGCGGGAAGCTGGGAGGCCACGTCCGGGCACGAGATGGTGCCGGGGGCGGCGAGTGTCTTGGCGTCGGTCGAGCCGCCGCTCTTGGACGACTCCCCGGCGAGGGCGGAGTTGACGACGACCGCGCCGGACAGTGCCAGAGCGGCGGCCGCGCCGATGATTACCACGCGACGCTTGTTGTACTTCGGAAGAGCCCTGGACATGCGGATGCCTCACTTGGGTCAGGAGTGGGTGTACAAACGCGGCGCCGGCGTTCAGTCGTGAGTACGGGTAAGCGGTTGCTGTCGTTCAAACTCCTTTCAAAAACTTCTCGGGATCCGGAACCGGGCAGCCATCCGGAGTCGAATTGACGAATCATGCAGAGCACTGCATACTCATGCATGACGTTGAGCGCAGTGGTGAGGAGCAACGCAAGTGAGCAGCAACAGCGGTGACGTAAGGCTCTGGGGCGGCCGTTTCGCCGACGGTCCCGCCGAGGCACTGGCGAAGCTGTCCGCCTCCGTCCACTTCGACTGGCGCCTCGCGCCCTACGACATCGCCGGTTCGCGTGCCCACGCGCGCGTGCTGCACAAGGCGGGCCTGCTCACCGAGGACGAGCTGACCCGGATGATCGAGGGCCTCGACCGGCTCGAGGCGGACGTCGCCGACGGTTCCTTCGTGGGCACCATCGCCGACGAGGACGTCCACACCGCCCTGGAGCGCGGCCTCCTGGAGCGTCTCGGCGCCGACCTGGGCGGCAAGCTGCGCGCGGGCCGCTCCCGCAACGACCAGGTCGCCACCCTCTTCCGGATGTACCTGCGCGACCACGCCCGGATCCTCGGCGGCCTGATCGCCGAACTCCAGGACGCCCTGATCGGCCTGGCGGAGGCCCACCCGGACGTGGCGATGCCCGGCCGCACCCACCTCCAGCACGCCCAGCCGGTGCTCTTCGCCCACCATGTCCTCGCCCATGTGCAGTCGCTGTCCCGGGACGCGGAACGCCTGCGTCAGTGGGACGACCGCACCGCCGTGTCGCCGTACGGCTCCGGCGCCCTGGCGGGTTCCTCCCTCGGCCTGGACCCGGAGGCGGTGGCCGAGGACCTCGGCTTCGAGCGCGGCAGCGTCGGCAACTCCATCGACGGCACGGCGTCCCGCGACTTCGTCGCCGAGTTCGCCTTCATCACCGCGATGATCGGCGTGAACCTCTCCCGGATCTCCGAGGAGATCATCATCTGGAACACGAAGGAGTTCTCCTTCGTGACGCTGCACGACGCGTTCTCCACGGGCTCGTCGATCATGCCGCAGAAGAAGAACCCCGACATCGCGGAGCTGGCGCGCGGCAAGTCGGGCCGCCTGATCGGCAACCTGACCGGTCTCCTGGCGACCCTCAAGGCCCTCCCGCTCGCCTACAACCGTGACCTCCAGGAGGACAAGGAGCCGGTCTTCGACTCCTGCGACCAGCTCGAGGTCCTTCTCCCCGCCTTCACCGGCATGATCGCCACCCTCACCGTCCACCGTGAACGCATGGAGGAGCTGGCCCCGGCCGGGTTCTCGCTCGCCACCGACATCGCCGAGTGGCTGGTCAAGCAGGGCGTGCCGTTCCGGGTCGCGCACGAGGTGGCCGGCGAGTGCGTCAAGGTCGCCGAGGCCGACGGCAAGGAGCTCGACGGCCTCACCGACGAGCAGTTCGCGAAGATCTCCGCCCATCTCACCCCCGAGGTGCGCTCCGTCCTCAACGTCCCCGGTGCCCTCGCCTCCCGCGACGGCCGCGGCGGTACGGCGCCCAGCGCGGTGGCGATCCAGCTCGCGGAGGTGAAGGCCGACGTGGCCGCTCAGCACGCGTGGGCGACGGCCAAGGGCAAGCGCTGAGGGCGGCGCCCTGAGGGGTGCGGCGAACCGCGCGGCAAGCCACGCGCCAGCCGCACCCGCCGACGAGCGGAACCCCCCGAGCTCCGAGGCGCCCCGCGTTCACCGAAGGTCACGACGGACTACGTTGGTCGGAAGCCGTACCGCAGCCGACCAACGGAGCCCGCGATGCCCTTCGCCCGACTGGCCACAGCGACGACCCCGACCTGCCACCTCGGACTGGGCCTCGCCGCAGTGGGCCGCCCCGGTTACATCAACCTCGGCCGGGAAACCGACCTGGGAGCGGACCGCAGCGTCGAATCGCTGCGCGCCCGCACCCGCGAACTCCTCGACGCCGCCTACGCCCAGGGCGTCCGCTACTTCGACGCGGCCCGCTCCTACGGCCGTTCCGAGGAGTTCCTCGCCGACTGGCTGAAGGCCAGGCCCGACGCGGACGACATCGTGGTGGGCAGCAAGTGGGGCTACACCTACACCGCCGACTGGACCACGGACGCGGAGCGGCACGAGGTCAAGGACCACGGGCTCCCGACGTACGAACGGCAGCGCGCCGAGACGGCGGAACTGCTCGGCGACCGGCTCGACCTCTACCAGATCCACTCGGTGACCCCGGACAGTCCGGCCCTCACCGACAAGGAACTCCACGCGAAGCTGGCCGAGTCCGCCGCGCAGGGCCTCACCGTCGGTTTCTCCACCAGCGGCCCCGACCAGGCCGACGCCATCCGCGCCGCCCTCGCCGTGACGGTCGACGGCGAGCCCCTCTTCCGTACCGTCCAGTCGACGTACAACGCGCTGGAGACCTCGGCAGGCCCGGCCCTCGCCGAGGCCCATGACGCCGGGCTCACGGTGATCGTGAAGGAGGGCATGGCCAACGGGCGCCTCGCCCAGCCGCACGCGCCGGACGCCCTGCAGGCCGTGGCGGCACAGACGTCGCTCGGCTGCGACGCGGTCGCCCTCGCGCTGGTCCTGCGGCAGCCCTGGGCCGGTGTCGTCCTCTCCGGCGCGGCTACCGCAGGCCAGCTCGCCTCCAACCTGCACGCGGCGGTCGTGGACCTCGACGACGATCAGGTGGACCGGCTCGCCGGGCTGGCGGAGGAGCCGCGGGCGTACTGGGAGCGGCGCGGCAGCCTGCCCTGGCACTGAGGTATCCGCCGGTCCGGCGGCATAGCAGTGAGGACCGTGAGCACCCCTGAGTGACTCACGCACGCCCAGAATGAGACATCAGTGTCTCATCTGGGTTACTCTTGTCTCATGGCTGTCGATCGTGATCAAGTGCTGCGCGGAGCCGCGGCCCTGCTGACCCGCAAGTCCACGGCGACGATGGACGAGGTGGCCAAGGCGGCCGGGATCAGCCGGGCCACACTGCACCGTCACTTCGCCGGCCGCGACGCGCTGGTACGGGCCCTGGAGGCCCTCGGCATCGCGGAGTGCGAGACCGCCCTGGACGCGGCGCGGCTGGACGAGGGCCCCGCGCCCGACGCCGTACGCCGGCTCGTCCAGGAGATCGAACCGGCCGCCGGCCTGCTCGCCTTCCTCTACACCGAGAACCAGCTGTTCGAGGGCGAGGAACTGAACCACGGCTGGACCCGGATAGACGACCGGATCTCGGACCTGTTCCGGCGCGGACAACTGAGCGGCGAGTTCCGCATCGATCTCACGCCCGCCTGGCTCACCGAGGCGCTGTTCGGCCTGCTGGCCTCCGGCGCCTGGATGGTGCAGAGCGGCAAGGGCGCCCCCAAGGACTTCCAGCACATGATCGCCGAGCTGCTGCTCGGCGGCGCGCTGCGACCACCCTCGGCACAGGGCCCGGGCACCCACAGCCCCGCACCCCGCAAACCGGAAACCCGCGGTCCGGCACCCCACAGCCCGGCACCACAGAACCCCGCACCACAGAGCTCGGCATCACAGATAGAGGAATCATGACCAGCACCCTGCGGCCGGCGACCACGACCGGGGCGGTGAAGCGTCCGGACCGTTGGCTCGCGCTCTCCGTCCTCGTGCTCGCCGTGCTGCTGGTGGCCGTCGACGCGACCGTCCTCGGCCTCGCGACCCCGTACATCAGCGAGGACCTCGAGCCCTCCGGTACCCAACTCCTCTGGATCGGCGACGTCTACTCCTTCGTCATCGCCGGCCTGCTCGTCTCGATGGGCAGCCTCGGTGACCGCATCGGCCGCAAGCGGATCCTGCTCATCGGCGCCACCGCGTTCGGGCTGATATCGGTCCTCAACGCCTACGCGACGACCCCGGAGACGATGATCGCGGCCCGGGCCCTGCTCGGCGTAGCCGGCGCGACCCTGATGCCCGCCACCCTCGCCCTGATACGCAACCTCTTCCACGACCCGCGCGAGCGCAGCCTCGCGGTCGGCATCTGGGGCGCGACCGCCTCCGCGGGTACCGCGGTCGGCCCGATCGTGGGCGGCTTCCTCCTCGAACACTTCTGGTGGGGCTCGGTCTTCCTCATCAACCTGCCCGTGATGGTCGTCCTGGTCGTCGTCGGCATCAGGACGCTTCCCGAGTCCCGCACCCCGAACCCCGGCCCGTGGGACCTGCTCAGCGTGCTGCTGTCCCTGGTCGGCATGATCGGCGTCGTCTACGCCGTCAAGGAGGCCGCCACGCACGGCCTCACCGGAGTCTCGCTCGGCACCGGCCTGCTGGGCGCCGCCGCGCTGTACGGGTTCGTCCGCCGCCAACTGACCCTGCCGGCCCCCCTGCTGGACATGCGCCTGTTCCGCAATCGCGGCTTCAGCGGCGCGGTGCTGGCCGACCTGCTGACCATCCTGGGCCTGTCCGGCCTGGTGTTCTTCCTCTCCCAGTACCTTCAGCTCGTCCAGGGCAGGCGCCCGTTCGAGGCCGGTCTGGCCGAACTGCCCGCCGCCGTCGGCGCGGTGGTGGCCGGCCTGATCGCGGGCCGGGCGGCCCGCCGCCTCTCGGTACGGGCCGTGGTCTCCGGCGGCCTCGCGGCGATCGGCCTCGCGCTGGCGGTTCTGACGACGATCGGCCGGTCCACCGGCTACCCCGTGCTGGGCGCGGCCCTGCTGCTGGTCGGCGTGGGAGCGGGTTTCTCCTTCACGGTGACCGCCGACGTCATCCTGGGCTCCGTGCCCAAGGACCAGGCGGGAGCGGCGTCCGCGGTGTCCGAGACGGCGTACGAACTCGGCGCGGCCCTCGGCATCGCCGTACTCGGCTCGATCGTGACGGGCGTGTACCGGGGCTTCGCGGCCCCGGCGGGCACGCCGGAAGGGGCGCACGAATCACTGGGCGGCGCGGTGGAGGCGTCGGGGCACATGTCGCCCGCCGCGGCCGAGGAGATGCTGTCGTCGGCCCGAGAGGCGTTCGTCGACGGCCTGACCCTGGCGTCCGGAGTGGGCGCGGCGGTCCTGCTGGCGACGGCGGTGGCGGCATGGTTCCTGCTCAGGGGCCAGCGCCTGGAGAACGAGGGCTAGAACACACCCGGACGAGACCCCCAGGGGGCGGGGAACCGCGCGAAACGACAACGGACCCGCACCCGATCCTCGGCGGCGCGGGAAGCGAGGCCCTGCCCCCAGGGGCGCGGGGAACTCCGCAAACGCAAACCCCGACGGACCCGCACTCGAATCGGCCAACCGCCGGAGGCGCTACGCCGCCTTCGCCTTCGTGGCGTACATGTCCACGTACTCCTGCCCCGACAGCCGCATGACCTCGGTCATCACCGAGTCCGTCACGGCCCGCAGCACATACCGGTCCCGGTCCATCCCGTCGTACCGGGAGAACTCCATCGCCTCGCCGAACCGGACGGTGACCCGTCCCGGCCGGGGCATCCCGGCCCCGCCCGGCTGCAGCTTGTCCGTGCCGATCATCGCGAAGGGAACGACCGGCGCCCCGGTCATCAGCGTCAGACGGGCGATACCGGTCCGCCCCCGGTACAGCCGGCCGTCGGGCGACCGGGTGCCCTCGGGGTAGATGCCGAAGACCTTCCCCTCCTCCAGCACCCGCCGCCCGGTCATCAGCGCCGCCACACCGCCGCGGCCGCCGTCGCGGTCCACCGGGATCATGCCGACCCCGGTGAAGAACCAGGCCATGAGGCGGCCCTTGAGGCTCTTGCCGGTGACGTACTCGTCCTTGCCGATGAAGAAGACCTGCCGGTCGCACACGAGCGGCAGGATCATCGAGTCGATGAACGTGAGGTGATTGCCTGCCAGGATGACGGGGCCGTCGCCAGGGATGTGCTCCGCGCCCTCGACCCGGGGGCGGAACATCAGGCGCATGACCGGTCCGAGTACTGCCTTGATGAGCACGAAGCGGGACAACGAGCCCTCCGATGTCAAGGGAAAACGGTATGAGTCTGTGCAGGTGAGGACGATACTCGCGGCGCCGGGGGTGACGCACATCGGGTCACCCAGGTCTTACGCACTGTTGACGTACGTTTACCTGGACGGCGGCATCGTCGCCTTCTTGTCATCTGCCCGGAACGCGGTGAACTACCGCCAGGAACCAGCCGTACGGCCGTACGGCACATGCCATCCCCCGTCACCCGCGTGTTAGGACCGAGGTCTCCCGACGGTCATGTCCACGCCCCTACGATCGGGCCGCACGGACGAGCCGACGGCAGGAGGCCCCTCATGGGAACGCAGGGCACGCAGGAGTCGAACCAACAGGCGGGCGCGGGCGGAACCGGACGGCGGGCGCTTCTCGGCGCCGCCGTGCTCGGTGCCACCGGAACGGTCCTCGGCCTGTCGGGCACGGCGAGAGCCGCCGACTCGTCCCGCTCCGGCACGGGCCTGAAGAGCCTGCCCGTGCCGACGATCATCGGTCATCGCGGCGCCAGCGGATACCGGCCGGAGCACACCTTCGGCTCGTACCAGCTCGCCCTCGACCTGGGTGCCGACATCGTCGAGGCGGGAGACCTCGTCCCCACCAGGGACGGCCACCTGGTGTGCCGTCACGAGCCGGAGATCGGCGGGACCACGGACGTCGCCGACCATCCGGAGTTCGCCGGCCGCAAGACCACGAAGGTCCTCGACGGCGTCTCCACGACCGGCTGGTTCACCGAGGACTTCACCCTCGCCGAGCTGAAGACCCTGCGCGCCGTGGAGCGCATCCCGGCCAACCGCCCGCACAACACGCTCTACAACGGCCGCTGGGAGATCCCCACCTTCGAGGAAGTCCTGAGGTGGCAGGACGAGCAGACCCGCAAGCGCGGCAGGCAGGTCTGGATCTACCCCGAGACCAAGCACCCCACCTACTTCCGCAAGCTGGGCCTGGGTCTGGAGGAGCGGGTCGCCAAGCTGCTGCACAAGTACGGCAAGGACAGGAAGAACTCGCCGGTCATCGTGCAGTCCTTCGAGCCGAGCAGCATCCAGCGCCTGAACAAGCTGGTCGACAACCCCCTCGTGGTGCTGCTGTCCGGCGCGACCTCGCGCCCCTGGGACTTCGTCGAGGCGGGCGACCCGCGCACGGTCGCCGACCTGGTCACCCGGGCGGGCCTGCGGGAGATCGCGGGCTACGCCCAGGGCATCGGACCGACCCTCGACCTGGTGATCCCGAAGGACGCCGCCGGCAACCTCACCACCCCGACCACGCTGGTGAAGGACGCCCACGCGGTCGGCCTGGTGCTGCACCCGTACACCATGCGCAACGAGAACCCCTTCCTGCCGACCAGCTTCCGCAAGGGCACGGACGCGGACGCCTACGGCGACTCCTTCGGCGCGTTCCGTACCTACTTCGCGACCGGTATCGACGGTGTCTTCACCGACAACCCGGACACCGGACTGCTGGCCCGCGCGGACTTCGTCAACGGCTGAGTCCCCGTTGGAGTGACAGTCGGCCGCCCGGGCAACCAGCCGCCCGGGCGGCCGCATCGTGTGGCATATGACGCACGACCTGCTCACCACCCTGCACCCGCTGCTCACCGCGGAGGCCTCCGCCGAGGCCCATGCCACCGGGACCGAACCCGGCGACCTGGAACAGGCGGTCTGGCTCCGCCTGCTGGAGCACCTCGCCACCGACGGCCCGCCCCCCGACCCCCACGGCTGGCTGCGCAGGGCCGTCCGCGCCGAGGTCCGCCGCGCCCGCCGTACGACCCGCCGCGAGCAGCCGTACGACAGCGACCCCGCCGACGACACAGAGCACGGCCCCGAGCAGCTCGCGCTCACCGCCGCCCGGCACCGCGCCCTGCGCGAGGCCGTGCACCGGCTGCCCGGCCGATGCTCCCGCCTCCTCCAGGCACTTCTGTCGCCCCGGGACCTCACCTACCGAGAGATCGCGGGGGAGTTGGGTATCTCACAGGGCAGTCTCGGACCGGAACGTTCCAGATGTCTGGGATGTCTGCGGCGTTTGCTGACGCCGGAGGTTGCGGCCCGCGAAGTGCGGGGATAGGAGTGAAGGACCACAGGCGATCAGGTGAGCGAGGGGCGTGCGCACATGGGCATGAGCGTGACCATCTCGGTGGCGACCGAGCAGGATGCCGAACAGATCTTCAGACTGCAGTACCTGTGCTTCCAGAGTGAAGCGGCGCTGTACGCCAACTACCGCATCGCCCCGCTCGTCCAGAGCCTCGACTCGGTCCGGCAGGAACTCGCCGCCGACTGCGTCTTCGTGGCCCGCCTGGGCGACGAGGTGGTCGGCTCCGTACGAGGCAGTCTCACCGAGGACGGCGCCGCCGCCATCGGCAAGCTCTGCGTCCACCCGCGCCTCCAGGGCCACGGCATCGGCGCGCGGCTCCTTCGCGCGGCCGAGGCGGCGCTGGCCGAGGAGCGCGGCGCCAAGAAGTTCCGCCTCTTCACCGGCCACCGCAGCGAGGGCAACCTGCGCCTCTACCGCCGGGTCGGCTACGAGACGGTCGGCACCTCGCAGGGCACGGACGGCGTACCGATGATCGTCCTGGAGAAGCAGGCGGGGGAGTACGCGGCTACCGCGTAGCGGTCGTGACCGTCCGGGACTTCCGCAGCCAGTACAGGGCGGACAGCGGCAGCAGCACGGGGATGAACACATACCCCATCCCGTACTTCGACCACACGGTCGAGTCCGGGAAGGCCGACGGCTCGACCAGGGTCCAGGTGCCGACGATCAGCACCCCCGCCAGCTCGGCGGCGCAGCACACCTGCGCCGCCCTGCGGGCGGTCTCGCCGCCCCGCACCAGCGAGTACGTGATGAACCCGTACACCACGCCCGCCACCGCCGAGAGCGCGTAGGCCAGCGGCGCCCGGTCGAACTCGGTCGCGATCTGGTACGCCGACCGCGACACCGCCCCGACCACCATCACGCCGTAGAACCACACCAGCAGGATCCCGGGCCCGCTGATGAGCCGCTTCGGCTCGTCGTCCACCGCCGCCATCTCAGCCTCCCCAGATGTCAAAGAGCCGCACCTCGAGCACGGCGAGCACGACACCGCCCGCGGCGGCCGTCACCGAGCCCCAGCGGGTCCGCTCGGACAGCGACATGAACCCCGCCGCCGGAACGCACGCGAACGCCCCCAGCAGATACGCCACGAAGATCGTCGTACCCTGCTCCGGCTTCTCGCCCCGCGCCAGCTGGACGGTCCCGACCACCAGCTGGATCACGGCCAGCAGGGAGACCACGGCCATCCCGATGAAATGCCAGTCCTTCGTCGGCTGGTCACGGTAGGCGGCCCAGCCGCACCAGGCGGCGAGCAGCAACGCGGCGACGCCGGTCACCAGCGTCAGGGCATCAAGCATGCTGTGACCTTATTACGGCGTATCAGGCGCCCCGCGATCGGCCCCTTGCCCCGGCGCCGAGTCCGGACGGCCGTGCCCGGCACCGGCTGCCCCGCCGTCCGCGGACCGTGGCGTTGGCCACAGCCCAGCGCGGTCACGGGCTCGACGCCGACCACCGGACGAAGGCTGGTCCGCCTCGTCGGCGCTGGTCACGGACGGGGCAGCCGAGAAATCCGGACGTGGCCGACGCGGACCGTTACACCGTCCACGGCTGTCCGGCATGCGGACGGCGGGGTCTCGGTCAGGACCGTACGTCTGCTTTACTGATGCTCATGACCACGACGAGCAGCCGCACCCTTGCGACCGAGGCGACCATGACGCCCGGTGCTCGTTGTATGTGTCGAATGTGCGCCTTCTAGAGGGCCCCCGCACCACCTCCGAGCTCGCGCCCCGAAGCGAGACGCCGTGGCATGTCCGTGCGCCGCAAGTCCGCCGTACATGACGTAGCCGCGCCCCGCGCACATGTTTCTCCCCGGTTCCCCGCCACAGCGAGAGCCGTGTCGCGTCCCTGACAGCCTGCACCCGTGCGCCCGGGCACACCCACGCCCGCGCACTCGACAGTGACGGAAATCCACGTGATCACCACCACGGGTCTGACCAAGGTCTACCGCTCGCGCGGCCGTGAGGTCACCGCCCTCGACGGCGTCGACCTCCACGTCCGCGAAGGCGAGGTGTACGGCGTCATCGGCCAGTCCGGCGCCGGCAAGTCCTCGCTCATCCGCTGCATCAACCTCCTGGAACGTCCCACCGCCGGCACGGTCACCGTCGCCGGACAGGACCTCACCGCGCTCGCCGGGCGCGGCCCCCGGGCCGGCAAGGAGCTGCGGCAGGCGCGCAGCCGGATCGGCATGGTCTTCCAGCACTTCAACCTGCTGTCCTCACGGACCGTGCAGGACAACGTCGAACTGCCCCTGGAGATCCTCGGCGTCTCGGGACAGGAACGTTCCCGCAAGGCGCTGGAGCTGCTCGACCTGGTCGGTCTCGCCGACAAGGCGAAGTCCTTCCCGGCCCAGCTCTCCGGCGGTCAGAAGCAGCGCGTCGGCATCGCCCGCGCCCTCGCCGGCGACCCCAAGGTGCTGCTCTCCGACGAGGCCACCAGCGCGCTCGACCCGGAGACCACCCGCTCCATCCTCCAGCTGCTGCGCGACCTGAACCGGCAGCTGGGCCTGACCGTCCTGCTCATCACGCACGAGATGGACGTGGTGAAGTCGATCTGCGACTCCGCCGCGCTGATGGAGAACGGCCGCGTCGTCGAGTCCGGCACGGTCGGCGAGCTGCTCGCGACCCCCGGCTCCGAGCTGGCCGGCGCGCTCTTCCCGGTCGGCGGCGACGCCACCGGCGAGGACCGCACCGTCGTCGACGTCACCTTCCACGGCGAGGCCGCCACCCGGCCCGTCATCTCCCGGCTGTCGCGCACCTACAACATCGACATCTCGATCCTCGGCGCCGCGATCGACACCGTCGGCGGGCTCCAGGTCGGCCGCATGCGCATCGAACTGCCCGGCCGCTACGAGGACAACGTGGTGCCGATCGGTTTCCTGCGCGAACAGGGCCTGCAGATCGACATCGTCGACAACACAGCCGACACGGCGAACGCGGCCCAGGAGTCCGTGCTGCTGAAGGAAGGTGCCAAGTGACCTGGTCCGAGATGCAGCCGCTGCTGTCCCAGGCGTGTTGGGACACGTTCTACATGGTCGGCTGGTCGACCGTGATCGCCATCGTCGGCGGCCTGCCGCTCGGCGTCCTGCTGGTCCTCACCGACCGGGGCGGTCTGTTGCAGAACCTGGCCGCCAACAAGGTGATCGGGCAGGTCGTGAACATCGCCCGCTCGCTGCCGTTCATCATCCTGATGGTCGCGCTGATGAACTTCACCCGCACGATCACCGGGACGACCATCGGCCGCGAGGCCGCGATCGTGCCGCTCGCCATCGGGGCCATCCCGTTCTTCGCCCGCCTGGTCGAGACGGCCGTCCGCGAAGTGGACGGCGGACTCGTCGAGGCCGTGCAGGCGATGGGCGGCAACACCTGGACGATCGTGCGCAAGGTCCTCGTGCCGGAGTCCCTGCCCTCGCTTATCGCGAGCACCACGACCACGATCGTCGCCCTGATCGGCTACTCCGCCATGGCCGGCACGGTCGGCGCCGGCGGCCTCGGCGACATCGCCATCCGCTACGGCTACCAGCGCTTCGAGACCGAGCTGATGTGGATCACGGTGGCGATCCTCGCCGTCGTCATCTCGCTCATCCAGTTCGCCGGCGACTACGCGGCCCGCTCCCTGCACCGCCGCGGCGGCAGCTCGGGCCCCGCGCCGAGGCTCCGCCTGCTGAAGGCCAAGGAGCCGGCCGCCGCGGACATCAGCAAGGTCGCCTGAGCCCGTTCAGGGCCGCTCCCACAGATCCCCCGCACACCCCACGCGGGTCGCTACACCCTCAGGAAAGGCACTTTTCGTGCGTAACACCGCCAAGTTCACCACCGCAGCCCTCGCCGTCGGCGCCCTCACCCTGGGGCTCACCGCCTGCGGCTCGGACAAGGACGCCGCCTCCGACACCAGCGGCCCGCTGGTCGTCGCCGCGAGCCCGACGCCGCACGCCGAGATCCTCGACTTCGTCAAGGACAACCTGGCGAAGAAGGCGGGACTCGACCTGGAGGTCAAGGAGTTCACCGACTACGTCACGCCGAACACGGCGACGGAGGACGGCTCGGTCGACGCCAACTACTTCCAGAACCAGCCGTACCTCGACGACTTCAACAAGAAGAACGGCACCCACATCGTGCCCGTCGTCACGGTCCACCTGGAGCCGCTCGGCCTCTACTCCCACAAGGTCAAGAGCGCCGACGCCCTGAAGAGCGGCGCGACGATCGCGGTGCCCAACGACAGCGTCAACGAGGCCCGCGCCCTGAAGCTGCTCGCCGCGAACAAGCTCATCACCCTCAAGGCCGGTGTGGGCAACGAGGCGACCCCCGCGGACATCACCGAGAACCCGAAGAAGCTCAAGTTCAAGGAGCTGGAGGCGGCCCAGACCCCGCGCTCCCTGGACGACGTGGACGCCGCCGTGGTCAACGGCAACTACGCCATCGAGGCCGACCTGAAGCCCGCGTCGGACGCCCTCGTCCTGGAGTCCGCCACGGACAACCCGTACGGCAACTTCCTCGCCGTCAAGGACGGCAACGAGGGCGACCCGCGGGTGAAGAAGCTCGCCAAGCTGCTCACCTCCGCCGAGGTCAAGAAGTTCATCGAGGACAAGTACGCGGGCTCCGTCATCGCCTCGTTCTGATCCCCTCGACCGGCCGGGGCACCGGCCGCCGCGCCCGGGGTCCACTCCTTCATCCGGTGTGGACCCCGTGGTGTGGTTCCGGGGCCACATGCTGCATGCTGGGCAGTTCAGCGGACCCTGACGGGTCGGCAGATCACACCCCGAGGTTTCGAAGGTTACGGAGCGGCGCATGACGAGCACCTTCCCCACCATCTCCATCAGCACGGAGCGGTTGGTGCTGCGTCCCCTCGACGAGGACGACGTGCCCGCCCTGGCCGACATGATGAACGACGAGCAGGTCGCTGCCTGGACGGCCGTGCCCCAGCCCTACGACGAGGCGGCCGCCCGCCGTTGGATCACCGAGTACGCGCCCACCGAACGCACCGAGGGCCGCGGCCTCGACCTCGCCGTCACCGAGTTCCTCACCCAGCGCCTGGTCGGCGTCATCCAGCTCGCCAAGACCAACTGGCACGTCCGCTCCACCGAACTGTCGTACATCATCGCGCCCTGGGCGCGCGGCGAGGGCTACGCCTCCGAGGCGGCGCTCGCCACCGCCCAATGGCTGGTCCGCGACCAGAAGTTCGAGCGCATCGAGCTGCGCACGGCCGCCGACAACACCGCCTCCCAGCAGGTCGCGCAGAAGATCGGCTGTATCAGCGAGGGCGTGCTGCGCGGCGCCTGCATAGCGCGGGCCCGGGCCGAGGACGGCAGGTGGAACGAGGTGCGCACCGACTACATCGTGTGGAGCCTCCTCCCGGAGGACCTGGAGGGCCCCGGGGAGCACTTCGCGGAGAGCGGCGGTTTCACCTCGTACACCGACTGGAACTGACCCCCGCGCCGGTGCCACCACCGTTGCCGTGACCAACCGACCAGGTACCCTCACGGAGCCCGCTACCTGCGTGAACCCCGGGGGAGACTGACGACGATGGCCGACCGCGTCACGGTGATCGGATGGGACGGTTCGCCGCTGACCGCCGCGGCCCGCTCCGCCCTCGGTGCCGCCACGCTGGTGGCCGGCGCCCCCCACCACCTGACGCTGCCCGAGGTGCCGCCCGCGGCGGAGCGCGTCCGGCTCGGCAGCGTCTCCCTCGCCGCCCGCCGCATCGCCGGCCACCGTGGCACCGCGGTCGTCCTCGCCGACGGCGACCCGGGCTTCTTCGGCGTCGTACGGACCCTGCGCGCACCCGAGTTCGGCCTGGAGGTCGAGGTCGTCCCGGCCGTCTCCGCCGTCGCCGCCGCCTTCGCCCGGGCCGGCATGCCCTGGGACGACGCCCACGTGGTCGTCGCCCACCGGCGCACCCTGCGCCGCGCCGTGAACGTCTGCCGCGCCCACACCAAGGTCGCGGTCCTCACCTCCCCGGGCGCCGGCCCCGCCGAGCTCGGCCTGCTCATGGAGGGCGTGCACCGCACGTTCGTCGTCTGCGAGGAACTCGGCACCACCCGCGAACAGGTCAGCGTCGTCACCTCCGACAAGGCCGCCGACCACACCTGGCGCGACCCCAACGTCGTCATCGTCATCGGCGGTCCCACCGGGCCGGTCGTCTCCGGGGACAGCGGCTGGATCGCCGGCCGCGACCCGGGCACCGGCCCGCGCGGCTGGGCCCTGCCCGCCGAGGCCTACGGTGGCGGACTCGGCGAGGGTGAGGCGGAGCTGCTGCGGGCCGCCCAACTCGCCCGGCTCGGCCCGCGTGTCGGAGATCTCGTCTGGGACATCGGCTGCGGCAGCGGCGCCTTCGCGACCGAGGCGGCGCGGGCGGGCGCCGCCGTCCTCGCGGTCGACCGGGACCTCGAGGCGTGCGCCCGCACCGACAGCTCCGCGCGCCGCCACGGCGTCCAGCTCCAGATCGTCCACGGCACCGCCCCGCACGTCCTGGAGAACCTGCCCGAACCCGACGTCGTACGGGTCGGCGGCGGGGGAGCGGCCGTGGTCTCCGCCGTCGCGGACCGCCGCCCGCAGCGCATCGTCACCCACGCCGGGACCCGCGACGCCGCCGAACTCGTGGGCCGCGACCTGACCGAGCACGGCTACCGCGTCGAGTGCTCGCTCGTCCAGTCCGTCGAACTCGACACCCGGGCCTGGACGGAACGGGAGCGGAGCGTCGCCTTCCTCCTCACCGGAGAAATCGTCCGGTCCGCGTCGCCTCGCTGAGGCCGACGGACAGGCCGGGCGCGAGTGAGGGGTGAGTGAGGGGGGCGTGAAGGGCCTGTGCCGGACGAGCGCCGAGCAGGACGTTTCCGACCGCCGATCGTGACCCGCTGCGCCCTCCCCGTGATCCTGTTGTCGTACCGCGCGCGGTAAGCTGGCCGATCGTCGTACCGCTTCCGGTCGCCCGGCACTTCGTCGGTCAATGTCCGGAAAACGCATCCCTTTTGGGGTGGGTGTGGTACGGCAGAACCGGAGGACGCGCAACGTGGCGCAGTCCACAGCGGGGCGTCGCGGATCACGCTGTCGCGACGCGACTACGGCCGGGACAATGCCACTGAATGGCTTTGTCGCTTTTTCGGGCGGGTCGTTCGTGCCGCTGGGCACGGACGCTCGTTCTTCACTACGGGGCGGTCGGTGCGCCGCTCCGGGTGAGCTGGTCGTAGAGGCACTAACCGATGGGCGAGGGGTACGCATGACCGACACCGGCCAGGTCCCGGGCGAGGGACTGCCGGAGAGCGCAGGCATGGTGGAACAGCCGGGCGCCCCCGCGCACGGTGCGTTCACCTACCTCTCCGAGACCACCGCCGAGGACGAAGACCTGTTGCTGCTGCCGGGTGCCCAGAGCGCGTGGGGCAACGAGGTCGCCCCGCCCCCGCCGGAGCCGGTCGTCGAGACGGTGCACGAGCCGGGCCCGCACGAGACGGCGGGCCGCGACAGCGGTTCGGTCGACCTCAGCGCCGTCCGCCTCCCCGGCGCGTCGGCGCCCCAGGCGGCCCCGCGCCGCCCGCTGCATCTCGGCCCGCCGATCCCCGACGCCTCCGCGAGCCCGGTCCGCTCCCTCGCCGACCGCGGCCCCGCGGGCGCGCCGGTACGGCAGACCGGCCCGTCCGCGTCCGGCCCCGAGTACCTCGACACCCCGCACCTGCGCGAGATGCCGCCGCAGGGCGCGTCTCCCTGGGGCGCCGCGCAGCCGTCGGTCGAGTACGGGGCCACGGGTGCGGAAACGGTTATTCCGGCGGGCGTCGCGCCGTCGCAGCAGCGCGAGCCGGCCGGCGTGGCCCAGGCCGTCGTCGCCCGGGTGGCGACCGAGGCGATCGCCGCGACCGCCCCGCAGGAGGCCCAGGAGCCCCAAGAGGTCCAAGAGGTCCAAGAGGCCCAGGAGACCGAAGCCGTCGGCGGTGAGGCACCCGTATCGGCGCAGGCTGCCGCGGGCTACGGGGTCGTCGATCCCGGCGAGTTGCTCGGAGCCGCGATGATGGCGGAGGCGGAGCAGGTGCCCGCCGTCCCGCTCGCGCAGGCCGGGCAGGACGCGGCCGACGTCCCCCTCTCCGGAGACGACGGGACCGCCCACGGCACACCCGTTTCGGCCGTCGGCGCGCCGGTGGACGCCGCGCAGGTGCCGGAAGCCCCCCAGGGTCCCCAGGTCCCCGAGTCCGCGTACGCGGAGCAGCCGGTCGTCGCCGCCGAGGGCACCCCGCCGACCGAACCGGCCGTGGCCCAGGCATCCGAGATGGCGGAGCAGGCCGAGGTGACGGAACTCGCCGAGACGGCAGACCTCGCCGAGACGGCAGAGCCCGCGGGACCCACGGAGGCTTCTGACGCGAACTCCGTTGCGGAGACCCTCGCTCAGGCGGTCGACGCCGGGCAGGCGAGCCCGGTCGAGGAGCCGCGGCAGCCGGAACTCCAGCAGCCCGTGGAGCCCGTGGAGCCTCACGCGGGCCTCGGTGACACACCGGCCCAGGCCCACGAGGCGCCCGCGGCGGAGGCGGTCCCGGTCGCCGAGTTCGTCCCCGCACCCGGCACCGCTGCCGAAGTCCCCGTGCCGGATGCCGTCGTGGCCCTTGAGCCGACCTCCGCTGAGCCCACCCCCGCGCCCGCAGTGGCTCAGGTCCTCGAGCCTGTTGCGAATGCGCTCCCTGACGTGCCCGAACCGGCGGCTCCCGCCCCGGAGTTGCCCGGCCCGGTGGCCGAGGCGCCCGCGCCCGAGGCAACCTCCGTGCCGGAGGTCCCCGCGCCCGCCGCCGCTCCCGAAGCCGTCCTGCTCGTCGACGCCTTCGTGGCGTCCGCCGAGGTCGCCGCCGCGGCAGCCCTCGCCGAGCCGACCGCCCCGCAGGCCGAGCCCGCTCCGGAGCAGTCCGTCGAGCCGTCCCAGGACGTCCAGCCGACACCGCCGGCGGAACCCGAGCCGATCACGGAACCCGAGCCGCTGCCGGAGGTGGAGACTCCGCACGAGGCCCTCGCCCCGGCCGCCCACATCGCGGCCCCCGCGTCTCACATTCCGGAGCCTGTTCCCGGGACGGCCCCCGAGCCCGAGGCCGGACCCGCAGCGCAAGCCGAAGCCGCACCCGAAGCCGAGGCCGAACCCGCGTTCGCGACGGAGGCCCCGGTCGGCCGGTCGGAGCCCGCCCCCGCAGCAGCCCTCGCGGAACCGGAGCCCGCATCGGAGCCGGCGTCGGCGATGGAACCGCAGCCGGAACCGCCGTCGGCGGAGTCGCCCGTCGAGGCGCCCCCCGCGCAGACCGTCCCCGAGCCCGTGGCCGTCGCGGTCCCCGTGGCCGTGGACGCCACGGCCACCCCGCAGCCGGCCCAGCAGGAGCACCCGCACGCGCACCCGCAGCTCGTCCAGGAGCCGGTGACCGCCCTCGCGTCGCCCGCCGCCCCCGTGGCCGCCCGGCAGGAGCAGCCCGACCGGCCGGACGGGTCGGCGTCGCCGGACCAGCCCCTGGGCCGGTTCGTGGCGGTCGAGGGCATGGTGCCCAGCGCCCCGCTCCTCGCCCCGACCCCGCCGCACCCCCTGGTGCTCCCCACACAGGAGCAGGCCGCCTACCCGGTGGCGGAACAGGGGCAGACCGCCGAGGCGGCCGCCGCCCCGCCCACCGTCACGGTCCCCGCCCCCCGAGGCGCCGACCCCGCTCCCGCCCCGGCGACCCCGGACACGGAGCCCGAGACCGGCATCGACCCCGATGTCGCACAGAGCCCGGAGGACCTGGAAACCAGGGCCGCCGACCAGGAAGAGAGCCCGGCCGCAGTGGAAGAAGTCCGTGAGTCCACCGGCCCCGCCGCGCCCGCGTACGACGACGCCGAGCGCGAGGCCGTTCTGAAGGTCATGCGTGAGCGCCGGGACATCCGCAACGGATTCCGCTCCGACCCGATCCCGCACGAAGTACTGCTGCGTGTCCTGGAGGCCGCCCACACCGCGCCCTCCGTCGGTCACTCGCAGCCCTGGGACTTCGTCGTCATCCGTTCCGCCGACACCCGGCAGGCCATGCACGAACTGGCGACCCGGCAGCGTGACGCGTACGCGAAGTCGCTGCCGAAGGGCCGGGCGAAGCAGTTCAAGGAACTGAAGATCGAGGCCATCCTCGACACTCCGGTGAACATCGTCGTCACCGCCGACCCGACCCGCGGCGGCCGCCACACCCTCGGCCGGCACACCCAGCCGCAGATGGCGCCGTACTCCTCGGCGCTCGCGGTCGAGAACCTCTGGCTCGCCGCCCGCGCCGAGGGCCTCGGCGTCGGCTGGGTCAGCTTCTTCGACGAGCGGGAGATGGTCCGCGCGCTGGGTCTGCCCGAGCACCTCGAAGTGGTCGCGTACCTGTGCGTCGGCTACGTCGACGAGTTCCCGGACGAACCCGAGCTGATGCAGGCCGGCTGGGCCAAGCGCCGGCCGCTGTCCTGGGTCGTCCACGAGGAGACGTACGGGCGTCGCGCGCTGCCCGGCGAGGACCCGCACGACCTGCTCGCCGAGACCGTCGCCAGTGTCCGCCCGCTGGACGCCAAGGCGCTCGGCGAGGCCTGGGAACGGCAGAAGCGCATGACGAAGCCGCCGGGCTCGCTCGGCATGCTGGAGATCATCTCCGCGCAGCTGTCCGGCCTGTCCCGGCAGTGCCCGCCGCCGATCCCGGAGCCCGCGGCCGTGGCGATCTTCGCCGGCGACCACGGGGTGCACGCGCAGGGGGTCACCCCCTGGCCGCAGGAGGTGACGGCGCAGATGGTCGCCAACTTCCTCGGCGGGGGAGCGGTCTGCAACGCCTTCGCGACCCAGGTGGGCGCCGAGGTCTGCGTGGTGGACGTGGGCGTCGCCGCCGACCTCCCCGCGACCCCCGGTCTTCTGCCCCGCAAGATCCGCGCGGGCACGTCCGACATGACCACCGGCCCCGCGATGACCCGCGAGGAGGCCAAGCAGGCCATCGAGGTCGGCATCGAGACCGCCCGCGACCTGGTCGCGGCCGGCAACAAGGCGCTGCTCACGGGCGAGATGGGTATCGCCAACACCACGGCGTCCGCGGCCCTCATCTCGGTCTTCACGGGCGCCGACCCGGCCGAGGTCACCGGCCGCGGCACCGGTATCAACGACGAGACCCTCGCCCGCAAGACCGAGGTCGTGCGCCGTGCGCTGGAGGTCCACCAGCCGGACCCGGCGGACCCTATCGGCGTCCTGGCCGCGCTCGGCGGCTTCGAACACGCGGCGATGGTCGGCCTCCTCCTCGGCGGCGCCTCCCTCCGTACGCCCGTGATCCTGGACGGCGTCAGCGCCGGTGCCGCCGCCCTGGTCGCCCGTGCCATCGCCCCCGAGGTCCTCGCGGCCTGCATCGCGGGCCACCGCAGTGCCGAACCCGGTCATGTCGCGGCCCTGAACAAGCTGGGCCTGCGCCCCCTGGTCGACCTCGACCTCCGCCTCGGCGAGGGAACCGGCGCCCTGCTCGCCCTGCCGCTGGTGCAGAGCACCGCCCGGGCGATGCACGAGGTGGCGACGTTCGATTCGGCGGGCGTCACCGAGAAGTAGGGCCCACTCAGGGGCCGGCGGGCACGCGCTTGTGCTGCCCCCGGCCCCGCCGCATGCTGAAGTCACCTCTAAAATGCGCACGTCAGGGCCGCTCCAGAGCCGCAGCGCCCACCCTCTGCTCTCTGCCCGTACGAGGAGCCGCACCCTCATGGCCGAACACCCCGCCTACCCCGTAGGCCTCCGTCTCTCCGGCCGCAGGGTCGTCGTCCTCGGCGGCGGCCAGGTCGCCCAGCGCCGGCTCCCCGCGCTGATCGCGGCAGGCGCCGACGTCCACCTCGTGTCCCCCGGAGCGACGCCCTCGGTGGAAGCGATGGCGGACACGGGCGAGATCACCTGGTCGAGGCGCCCGTACGCCGACGGCGACCTCGCCGATGCCTGGTACGCCCTCATCGCCACGAGCGACCCCGAGGCGAACGGCCGGGCCTCCGCCGAAGCCGAGGCGCACCGCGTGTGGTGCGTCCGCTCCGACGACGCCGACGCCGCGACCGCCTGGACCCCGGCGACCGGCCACAGCGAGGGGGTCACGGTCGCCGTGCTCACCACCGACGCCCGCGGCCGCGACCCGCGCCACACCGCCGCCATCCGTGACGCGGTCGTCGAGGGGCTGCGCGACGGCACCCTCGTCGCCCCCCACCACCGCACCCGGACCCCCGGGGTCGCGCTGGTCGGCGGCGGTCCCGGCGACCCGGATCTGATCACGGTCCGCGGACGTCGCCTCCTCGCCGAGGCGGACGTCGTCATCGCCGACCGGCTCGGCCCGCGCGACCTCCTCGCCGAACTCCCGCCGCACGTCGAGGTGATCGACGCGGCGAAGATCCCGTACGGCCGGTTCATGGCCCAGGAGGCCATCAACAACGCGCTGATCGAGCACGCCAAGCAGGGCAAGTCGGTCGTCCGCCTCAAGGGCGGCGACCCGTACGTGTTCGGCCGTGGCATGGAGGAGCTCCAGGCCCTCGCGGAGGCCGGCATCGCCTGCACCGTCGTGCCGGGCATCTCCAGCTCGATCTCGGTGCCCGGCGCGGCCGGCATCCCGGTCACCCACCGGGGCGTCGCGCACGAGTTCACGGTGGTCAGCGGGCATGTCGCTCCCGACGACGAGCGGTCCCTGGTCGACTGGCCTTCCCTCGCGAAGCTCACCGGCACCCTGGTGATCCTCATGGGCGTCGACAAGATCGGGAAGATCGCCGAGACGCTCGTCGCGCACGGCAAGTCGCCCGACACCCCGGTCGCCCTCGTCCAGGAGGGCACGACGGCCGCCCAGCGCCGGGTGGACGCGACGCTCGCGACGGTCGCCGAGGCGGTCCGTACGCAGGAGGTCAGGCCTCCCGCGGTGATCGTCGTCGGCGCGGTCGTCGCCGTCGGCTCGCGGAGCTCCGAGTAACCGCGGGTAACACAACCGTTCCGAGCCGTTGGCACCGCACCCAGGACAAGGCAGTATCACCCCTGTGGCCGATCTCATCACCGTTGAGGACCCCGACGACCCGCGCCTGCGCGACTACACCGGCCTGACCGACGTCGAACTGCGCCGCAAGCGCGAGCCCGCCGAGGGCCTGTTCATCGCCGAGGGCGAGAAGGTCATCCGCCGGGCCAAGGACGCCGGGTACGAGATGCGCTCCATGCTGCTCTCCGCCAAGTGGGTCGACGTCATGCGCGATGTCATCGACGAGATCCCGGCACCGGTCTACGCCGTCAGCCCGGAGCTCGCCGAACGGGTCACCGGCTATCACGTCCACCGCGGCGCGCTGGCCTCCATGCAGCGCAAGCCGCTGCCGGCCGCCGCCGAACTCCTCCAGGCCGCCCGCCGGACCGTCGTCCCGGGGCGGGTCGGCGACCACCCCGTGGAACCACCGGACGACGCGGGCCAGCGCGTCGCCGTCTTCGAGGGATTCGTCGACCACGCGAATCTCGGGGCCGCCTTCCGCAGCGCCGCCGCCCTGGGCATCAAGGCGATCCTGCTCTCACCGGACTGCGCCGACCCCCTCTACCGGCGGGCGATCAAGGTGTCGATGGGCGCCGTCTTCTCGGTTCCCTACGCCCGGTTCGACGCCTGGCCGGCCGGGCTCGACGTCGTGCGCGACGCCGGGTACGACATCCTCGCCATGACCCCGGACGAGAAGGCGACCCCCCTCGACGAGCTGAGCCCGGCACGTTTCGAGAAGAGCGCCATCCTGCTGGGCTCGGAGGGGCACGGACTCTCCACGTACGCTCTGCGGGCGGCGGACGAATGGGTGCGCATCCCCATGTCCGCCGGGATCGACTCCCTCAACGTGGCGGCCGCCTCCGCCGTCGCGTTCTACGCGACCCGGCCGAGGATTTCCTGAGGATCGGACCCGGCCGTGGAACGAGGGCCGGACGGCGCGACGCCTCCGGCCCTCACCCGCGCACGGCCGCGGTCAGCGGTGGTGGCACTCCCAGTGCCCCTTGACCCACTGGTGGTCCCAGTGGCCGGGAACGTAGACCCACTTGTAGGTGTAGTGGTTGTCCCAGTGGCCGTGGTGCCAGGTCTTGTGATTGACCCGCTTCTTCTCCCAGTGACCCTTCACCCACTTCTTCTCCCAGTGGCCCTTCACCCAGTGGCACTTACCGTCGTGGTCGGTGGTCACCACGGTCGGAGCGGAAGCGGGAGCGGGAGCCGCGGTCGCCGCACCGGACATGCCGAGCACGGCCCCTCCGGCCAGTAGGCCCGTCGCGGCGGCTCCGGCCACCAGGCGGCGGGCTCGCAGGAAAGCGGTCATCGGACACATCTCCCTTGAACGTCGAGCGAAGAACACATCCGGCGAGGTCACGCCGCTCCCGTCCACCGGTCGCGCCGATGGCGTGGTGTGGATCCGGGAGGAACGACCTCGTCTCGCTGTGTCGGACGCGGGGGATTCGGACCCGAAAGCGGGACGGATGACGACAAACCCGAAAAATGTCGGAACGGCATAAACGTCGCGGCAGCGCAAAGGCCGCGGACATCCCGGCGGGGGGCCGCGGAACGCGCGGCCCCCCGGCTCGCCCGGCCGGGTGAGAACCTGAGGCTTTCGTGTACAACACGGCGGCATCCGCGTGCTGTGCGGCTACGAATCCCCTGCGAACAAAAGCCGTCCCCGACGAGTCGTTCCAGGGGAGCCCTCATGTCCACCACCACGTCACTGCCGACGGCACCGCCGACGACGGCGCGTTGTGCCGTCGCCCTGCCGCACTCCCGGCGGGCCCCGTCCCTCGCCCGTCAGGTCAGTGAGAGCTGGCTGAAGGCGACCGACCCGGTCGATCGCGTGCCGGACGCGGTCCTCGTCGTATCCGAACTCGTGACCAACGCGGTCCGCCACACCTGCGGTCCCTGCCTGCTGACGCTGACGATCCGCGACGGCCGACTGGACATCGCCGTCGCCGACCGCAGCGAGGAGCTTCCCGAACTCCACCGCCGTTCGGCCGGCGACGAGCGCGGCGGCTTCGGCATGGGGGTCATCCGCGGACTGGGCGGACAGATCCGGCTGGTCCCCGCGATCGGCGGCAAGACCGTGCACGTCCTGCTCGACCTGAGATCCGCGCGCGGCCCGTCCCTGGAGCGGTGAGGAACCTCCCGGTGCAGGTCTCTTCCCTCCGCACACGCCGCGGGCGGGCCGTCCGAACCCAGCACGAGGCACGAGGGGAGCAGGGCTTTGCCGCACAGCTTCGATCCGGACGCCCGAGTGGAGGACCTGCTGGCCCGGGTGGCGGGTGGCGACCATGACGCGTTCACCGGCGTCTACGACGCGCTGTCCGGCAGTGTCATGGGACTGGCCTGCAGGATCCTGCGGGACGTCGCGCAGGCTGAGGAGGTGACCCAGGAGGTCATGATCGAGGTCTGGCGCACCGCGGACCGCTACAGCCCCGAGCGGGGAACGGCGAAAGCCTGGGTCCTCACCGTGGCCCATCGCCGGGCGGTGGACCGGGTACGTTCCGCGCAGGCGGGCTCGGCCCGCGAGCACCGCACGGTCACCCTCGAGCCGCAGCGGCCTTTCGACGAAGTGGCCGAGATCGTCCAGGACCACGACGAGCAGCGGCGGCTCCACCGCTGTCTCACGGCGCTGGCACGCCAGGAGCGCGTGCCGCTGATGCTCGCCTACTACCAGGGCCTGACCTACCTCGAGGTCGCCGACGCGCTCTCCACCCCCGAAGGAACGGTGAAGTCCCGAATGCGCGCGGGGCTCCGGCGACTGCGCGCGTGTCTGGAGGCCGACTCATGACACCTGAGGAGGATCGTCACCTGGCCGTCGGCGCGTATGTTCTGTACGCCCTGCCGCCCGCCGAGGAGTCCGCGTTCGAGAACCATCTCGCCGGTTGCGAACAGTGCCGCCGGGAGGCCGCCGATCTCCTTCGGGCCACCGCCCGGCTCGGCGCCTCGGTGCAGAGCGTCCCGGTGACTCCGCAGGCACGTGCCCGCACCCTTCAGGCCGTCGCGCACACCCGTCAGGACCGCGTCCCGGACCGCTCACGGGCCCCCGCCCACCGGGTGCTGCGCCTCGCGCTCGCCGCGAGCATCGCGGCGGCCGCCGTGCTCGGCGGCATCGCCGTCCGGCAGCACGTCGAGGTGGACGACGCGCGCACCCGGGCGGTCCGGGCCGAGCAGCAGGCCCGCACCGCGGGCGCCGCGATCACCGAGGTCCTCACCGCCCCCGACGCCACCGTCCACACCGGAAGTCTGACCGGCGGGATCACCGCCGCCGTCGTGGTCTCCCTCGACCAGGCGCGGGCGGTCTTCGCCGCATACGGTCTTCCCGCCCTGACCGGCGGCAAGGTCTACGAGCTCTGGTACGCGGCCGAGGCGGGCGATGTCCGCTCGGCGGGCCTGGTGACCGGCAGCGCGCCGAACGGCTCCCACGTCCTGAAGGGATCGCCCGCCGACGCCGTCGCCGTGGGGATCACGGTCGAACCGGCCCGCGGCTCACCGCAGCCCACCACCGAGCCCCTGGGCATCATCCCCCTCACCGCCTGACGCGGCCCCGGCCACTCTCCCGGCGGCCCGAGGGTTCGGCTCCGGGTCAGTCCCCGAGGGGCTCGCCCGGCTGCGGACGGAGGTGCTGCTGTTCCTGTCGTACGACGCCGCCGTCGCCGCCGAGCCCGCGCGCCGGACCCTGGCAGCCCTGGACGACGGCGATGCCGAGCGCGACCAGCAGGGTCACCACGACGAACACGAACAGCCGCTGGCGCAGCAGCCGCGGATTGGCGGGACGCCGCCCGGTTCCCGTGGTCCTCGGCCCCGGGCGCCGGGCCCCGCCACGGGACGCGGGCCGGTTGCCGCTGCCGGGGCGGGTGTTGCGCGAGGGAGCCGGCCGGGCCCCCGACCGCGACGACGAGACACCGCCGCCCCGCGCGGCATTGCCCCCGCGAGCAGGCGCTCCGCCTCGTGAAGGAACCGAACCGCGCGAGGGCGGCGCCCCGTTCCGCGGCGGCGGAGTACCGGGTCCGGCCTGCTGGCGCAGCGTGCGCTCCGGGTAACCGGTGTCGGAGAGCCGACCCGTCGGACGATCCGCCTCGGCCGCCCGAGGCGCCGGAGGACGCGCGTCCGCCAGCCCCTGGGCCTCCCGGGTCGCGATCTCCTTCAGACGCAGGGAGAGATCGAGGGTGCTGGGCCGCTCCTCCGGGTCCTTCGCCAGACAGGCGCGCACCAGCGGGGCCAGCGCGTCCGGCACACCGTGCAGATGCGGCTCCTCGTGCACCACGCGGTACAGCATCACCTCGGAACTGCCGTGCCCGAAGGGCGAATCGGCCGTCGAGGCGTAGGCGAGCGTGGCGCCGAGCGAGAACACGTCGGTGGCCGGGGTGACCAGCGCCCCGCGCACCTGCTCGGGCGCGAGGAACCCGGGGGAGCCGACCGCCGTACCGACATGCGTCAGCGTGGAGGCGCCCGTCGCCCAGGCGATGCCGAAGTCGATGATCCGCGGGCCCTTGGGCGAGAGCAGGATGTTGGAGGGCTTCAGGTCCCGGTGCACCACCCCGGCCTCGTGGACGGCGACCAGCCCCTCCGACAGCGCGGCTCCGATCGAGGCCAGCTCGGCGGCCCCGAGCGGCCCCTCGTCGTTGACCTTGTCGTGCAGGGAGGGCCCGGGCACGTACTGGGTGGCGAACCAGGGCCGCTCGGCGTCCAGATCCGCCGCGACCAGCCGCGCCGTACAGCCGCCCCGGATCCGGCGAGCGGCCGACACCTCGCGCGCGAACCGGGACCGGAACTCCTGGTCCTCCGCCAGATCGGGCCGGATCACCTTCAGCGCGACCCGCTGCCCCTTCTTGTCGGAACCCAGGTAGACGACGCCCATCCCGCCCGCGCCGAGCCGTCGGTGAAGCCTGAACGAGCCGACGACGCGCGGGTCCTCGCGCCTCAGGCGCATCATCGCCATGTTCATCCCCGCTGCCCGGTCCGTGTGACGTGGCACAGCTTACGTTTCCCCGGCCGTTCGCGCGCAGAGGCCGCGCCCTCTCGTACCGATCGATTGTCCGTGCCCGGCGGGGAATGTGAAGGGTGATCAGAGACCGTGCGAACAGGCCCGCTTTGGCGATCACCCGGCCCCAACCACCGCTCCCGGACGGCGGATTGATCCCGTGGCAGGTGACCGTGCGCGGACCGGCTCCGACGTCGGCGACGGGAGGCCGACCCGGGGGGTGACGGCCCGCCGGGCGGCCTGACGCGGGACGACGGCGGTACGGCGGAGGTCGGCGGAGTGAGCGAAGTCACGGCCCCGGGTCCCGCCCCACGCCCGGAGGCGGTGCGGGGTGTCCGGCCCGGACCGGGGAGCCCCTCCGGGAAGACCCTGAGACCTAGGACCATCTCTCCACCCAGGGGAGTACTCCGCAGGTCATGGCTCATCCTCCGGGAGGCCCGGCAATCGGTACGAGGGCATGACGCCCGGCGGCCGCCCCGCGCCTAGATTTGAGGTCAAGCGGCGGGTGCAGCACTCGTCCCCCGAGGTCAGACACCCGCCGCTGCCAACGACAACTGATCAGGTCAGGAGAGGGACCATGGCTCTTACGGCACCGCGGACGACGTTCCGCGCACAGGGACGCGGTACGCGCCCTCGTCGCACGGGCCGCCGCCACCCCTTGGTGGCGACGCTCATGGCCCTTCCTCTGGCGGTCCTGCTCCTAGTCGTCTTCGACGGCTGGGAGACAGTGGCCACACAGGCGTCGTCCGTGGGAGTGATGCTGGGGCGCTGAGCGGCGACCCCAGGCCCGGAAGAGCGGTTCGGGCGGGGACATCCACCCATGAAACCCCGTGGGGACGGGGGTGCGGCGGACGGCAAAAAATGCAGGCGCAGCTGGGGAGCTGCGCCTGCATTGCTTTTCCCGGCCACCCGCGCCGCCTTCTCCGGCGGCCCGCGCCCCCTCTCCCGGCCGCCCGCGACCGAGATGCCCCCGCGATTTCGCCGACGCCGGCTGCGTACCCTCGCGAGGAAGACCCGCACGCCGCCGCCCAGGGAGCCCCGTGACCGCGCACCCCCTGCTCACCGAGCTCTCCCGCCGGGCCGGCGCCAAGGCGCACGAGGCCACCCCGGCCTGTCCCTGCGGCGCGGCCACCCTCGCCGACCGCCCCGACGCCACCGTCGTCCGGCATGCCGACACCGTCGCGAAGGCGCACGCCCCCGACACCGACCCGGCCGGACTGACCCCACGCCTCGCCCTCGCCGCCCGGCTCCCCGACATCCTCCTCCCGCCGCTCGCCCCGGCTCCGGCCGCGCTCCACGGCCGTCTGGTGACCTTCTGGCCGTACGGCACCCCGGTGGACCCGGACGATCCCGACCTGGCCCCCTGGGAGGCCGCGGGCACCCTGCTCGCCCGGCTGCACCGCACCCCCGCTCCGGCCGCGCTCCCGCGGATGCGCGGTCCCGCCAAGGCCGCCCACGCCGTGGCCCGCCTCCGCGCGGCCGGACCGCACCCCGCCGTCGCCCCCGTCCTGGCCGCCTGGCACGCGCTGCCCGCCTGGGCCCGCGCCGAAGCCCCCATGCCCGACACCACCACCCTCTGCCACGGCGACCTCCACCTCGGCCAGCTCGTCCGCCATCCGGCACCCGACGGGCCCTGGCGCCTGATCGACGTCGACGATCTCGGCGTCGGCGTTCCGGCCTGGGACCTCGCCCGCCCCGCCGCCTGGTACGCCTGCGGTCTCCTGCCGCCCGAGGAGTGGACCCGCTTCCTCGCCGCCTACCGTGCCCAGGGCGGGCCCGCGGTCCCGGCGGACGGCGACCCCTGGGCCGCCCTCGACGTCCCGGCGCGCGCACTCACCGTGCAGACGGCGGCACGTTCTGTGACGAAGTCGCTCGCGCAGGGGCGGGCGTTGGACGAGGTCGAGCAGTGCCTGGTCGACGCCTGTGCCCGAATGGGTTCCGTCCCCCCGCAGTTGACGGCCGGCCGGGCGAAGTAGGGTGCAACCGACCGCAGCCGGACAGTGTCTGTCCTGGCGGTACGCGAAACAGCACCGACCGGCGAGGAGTTGAGCCGAACCATGCAGTGCCCGAAGTGTCACGCTCAGATGCACACGTACAACCGCAACGGCGTCCAGATCGAACAGTGCAGCAACTGCCGCGGGATCTTCCTCGACTACGGCGAGCTGGAGGCGCTGACCCGCCTGGAGTCCCAGTGGTCCCAGCCGGGCCCGCCGCCGCCGGCCGCCCCGCAGGCGTACCCCCAGGCCGCCCCGGCAGCGCCCGCCTGGGGTGCTCCGCAAGGCGGCGCTCACTACGGCGGCCACCACGGCGGGCACCACCGTCAGAAGGGCTTCGGCCGGATGCTGTTCTCCAGCTGAACCGGAACCGCAAGAAGCCCCCGACCGCGAAGGCGGCCGGGGGCTACTTGATGTGTGTGGACGATACTGGGATTGAACCAGTGACCTCTTCCGTGTCAGGGAAGCGCTCTCCCGCTGAGCTAATCGTCCTCGGGGCCACGACCCGAGGGGCGTGTACGTCGCGTGCGCGATACTGGGATTGAACCAGTGACCTCTTCCGTGTCAGGGAAGCGCTCTCCCGCTGAGCTAATCGCGCGGGTTCGGATCTTCGAACAGATCCAGTGGACGATACTGGGATTGAACCAGTGACCTCTTCCGTGTCAGGGAAGCGCTCTCCCGCTGAGCTAATCGTCCTTGGAGGTGGAGACGGGATTTGAACCCGTGTAGACGGCTTTGCAGGCCGTTGCCTCGCCTCTCGGCCACTCCACCAGGAGTGCGGGGGTTCGGGATGATCCCCCTCTTCCTGCTTTCTGCGAGCGGACGACCAGGTTCGAACTGGCGACCTCAACCTTGGCAAGGTTGCGCTCTACCAACTGAGCTACGTCCGCATGTCGTTTCGGTCGGCTCTCGCGTCCCGGCGACGTGTTGAACTCTAGCGGATTCCCGGGCCAGTACAAAAACGCGTTTGTGCAGCGTGCTGCGCTGTGCCTGCTCGCCGACCTGGTCAGGGGCCCCAGGCCGCGACGTACGGGACATGCCCGGACCGCCTCTCGAGTGACCCGCCATACACTCGACCACGTGCTCGACCTGCCTCCTCTCGCCCGTTTCGGCACCCGTGTCGCGACCGGCCTCCTCGACGTGACCAGCGATCCCGCGGCCCTCGACTCCACGGGTTTCTGGGCTGTCTGTGCCGATTTCGAGGGCCGTCCGGTCTGTGCGCGCTTCGCCGACGTGCGCGAGGAACCGGTGCCCGCTCCCGTGCCCGGGGCGTGGCGAGGGCCCTCGGTCGGTGACTGGTCGTCATCGCTCGACCGCGCCGCGTACACGGCGGGTGTGCGTCGCATCCGGGAGCACATCGCGGCCGGCCGGGTGTACCAGGCCAACCTCTGCCGGGTCCTGACCGCGCCGGTCGCGTCCGACGCCGACGTGGACGCGCTGACCGCCCTGCTGGCCCGCGGCAACCCGGCGCCGTACGCAGGAACGATTCGTCTCCCGGCGCACGGCATAGAGACGGCCACCGCTTCGCCAGAGCTCTTCCTGCGCCGTGACGGCCGGGTCGTCGAGTCCGGGCCCATCAAGGGCACCGGACGCACCGAGGCGGACCTGCTGGAGAAGGACTACGCCGAGAACGTGATGATCGTGGACCTCGTCCGCAACGACCTCGGTCAGGTCTGTGCCACCGGCAGCGTGACGGTCCCCGATCTGTGCGCCGTGGAGAAGCACCCGGGTCTGGTCCACCTCGTGTCCACGGTCCGCGGCGAGCTGCGCGCCGGCGCCGGCTGGCCGGAGCTGCTCGACTCCGCCTTCCCGCCCGGCTCGGTCACCGGCGCCCCCAAGTCCAGCGCCCTGCGGATCATCGACGCGCTGGAGACGGCACCGCGCGGCCCGTACTGCGGCGGCATCGGCTGGGTCGACGCCGACCTGGGGACCGGCGAGCTGGCGGTCGGCATCCGCACCTTCTGGATCGACCGCGCCCCAGGGGGCGCGGCTGTCCTGCGCTTCGGCACCGGCGCGGGCATCACCTGGGGCTCGGACCCCGAGGCCGAGTGGGAGGAGACCGAGCTGAAGGCCTCCCGACTGCTCGCGGTAGCGTCGGGAACGTACGAGGCCGAAGGAGAGGGACTGACGTGAAGATCTGGCTCGACGGCGGGCTGCAGGACACCGAGTCCGCCCGCGTCTCCGTCTTCGACCACGGACTGACCGTGGGCGACGGCATCTTCGAGACGGTGAAGGCGGTGGACGGTGTGACGTTCGCGCTGACCCGCCATCTCGACCGGCTGACCCGCTCCGCGCGCGGTCTCGGTCTGCCGGACCCCGACCACGACGAGGTCCGCCGCGCCTGCGCCGCCGTCCTCGAGGCCAACCCGATGCCGCTCGGCCGGCTGCGCATCACCTACACCGGCGGCCACGGCCCGCTCGGCTCCGACCGCGGCGAACACGGCCCCACCCTCGTCGTCGCCCTGGGGGAGACCACCCGGCGCGCCGATTCCACGGCCGTCGTCACGGTCCCCTGGACCCGCAACGAACGCGGCGCGCTCACCGGCCTGAAGACGACCTCATACGCCGAGAACGTCGTCGCCCTGGCCCGCGCCCACCAACACGGAGCCACCGAGGCGCTGTTCGCCAACACGGTCGGGCAGCTCTGCGAGGGCACCGGGTCCAATGTGTTCGTCGTCCTGGACGGAGAGATCCACACCCCGCCGCTTGCCTCCGGCTGCCTCGCGGGCATCACCCGCGAGCTGACCGCCGAGTGGACCGGCGCCAAGGAGACCGACCTGCCGCTGGACGTGCTGGAGCGGGCCGAGGAAATCTTCCTCACCTCCACGCTGCGGGACGTCCAGGCCGTTCACCGCGTCGACGACCGTGAACTGCCGGGCGCGCCGGGGCCGGTGACCGCCAAGGCGATGCGGATCTTCGCCGAGCGCGCCGCCGACGATCTCGACCCGTAGGGCCGCGTCCCGCACCCCTGACGTCCCGGACCGGAACCGCAAGGACCGGGAAAACAGGCTGACGTTGCTCGCCTGGGTGGGTAGAAAGCCCCTGATGACCACGACCCTGCGGCCGACCGAGCCGCTTCAGCACGCCGCCGACGGGGCACTGTCACGCCACTACCAGGTGTGCGTGAACAGCCGCCCCGTCGGAGCGGTCCAGCTCTCGACGTCCCCCGTGTTCGGCCCCCGTGTCGCTCAGATCGCCGACCTGCGCATCGAGGAACCGGACCGCGGGCGCGGGCGCGGCACGGTGGCCGCGCTGGCCGCCGAAGAGGTGGCCAGGGGCTGGGGCTGCAAGCGGATCGAGGTCAGGGTGCCCGCCGACGCGGGGACCGCGCTGCGGATGGCGGTGGCGCTCGGCTACGTCCACCGCGACCGCGGCATGGAGAAGGCGCTGGGTGCCACCGCTCCCCGGCTGCCCGGGGGCAGCCGGGGCAGGCCCATGACGGAGGCCGAGTACCTGCCCTGGTTCGAGCACGGCGTCGCGTCCTACGCCCAGGACTGGACGGATCGCGGGGTGCCCGAGGACGAGGCGTGGGCCAGGTCGCGGCGGGACCACGAACTGCTGCTGCCGCAGGGCCGGGCGACGGAGAACATGCTGTTCAGCGTCCTGGAGCAGGAGGGCACCCGGGTCGGCACGCTCTGGGTGGCGTTCGTCGGCGACAAGGCGTTCGTGTACGACGTCGAGACCGACGAGGCCTTCCGCGGCCGGGGCCACGGACGTTCCCTGATGCTGCTGGCCGAGGCCCAGGCGATCGCGGCGGACCAGCGCGTTCTCGGCCTCAACGTCTTCGCCGGCAACACTCCGGCCGAGCGGCTCTACGAGTCCCTCGGATATCTGCCCGTGGGTTACTCGATGTACAAGAACCTGCTCTGAACCGGCCCGCGCGGGGCTCGGCTCAGGCCTGCTCGGCCAGCAGCCGGTCGGCGATCTCCTCGATGCGTTCGCGCAGCCCGTCCTGGCTCTTGCCGCCGTCGAGACGTTCGCCGCCGATGACGTAGGTCGGGGTGCCGGTGATGCCGATCGCCTTGCCCTCGGCCTGGTCGGCGTCCACGATCAGGATGTGCCGTCCGTCGATCAGGGCGGTGTCGAACTCCTCGGCGTCGAGCCCGAGTTCACCGGCGACCGCGACCAGGAAGGGTTCTCCTCCACGGTCCAGCTCCTCGACCCGGGCCAGCACGGCCTCGACGTACGGCCATCCCTGCCCCTGCTCCAGGGCCTCCTCGGCGGCCTGCGCTGCGGCGAAGGCGTGCTGGTGCTTCTCCAGCGGGAAGTGCCGAAGCCGCAGCTCCAGCCGGTCGCCGTACCGCTCGCGCAGGGCGCGCAGGTCGTCGAGGGCGCCGCGGCAGTCCGGGCACTGGAGCTCGCACCAGACGTCGAGGACGACGGCGGGACGGGCGGCCGCCGGACCGGGGGCGGCGGCGGAGGTCGGGGACGAGTCGTTCATGACGCCAGTCTTCCAGTCACCGCCCGGCCGCCCCAATCCGGACCTCCGGTCGCCCGGCCACGGCGCTCTCGGCCGGACCGGAGGGACGCGTCGGTCCGGCACCTGCGGAGGAGCCGACCCGGAGATGTCCCTGATGTCCGGCCGGAGCATGGCCCGCGAGCGGTGCGCAGGTGCAGGATGGAAGGGACGAGGCGCGGGGCCGCCGGCCGCGGTGCCGAGTCGCTGTGAATTTCTGCCCGAGTGAGCCCACGCCTGGAGGACCGGATGATTGCCGAGACCGTCTGTTCCGCAGCCGCCGTGGCCGGCCTCGGCATCGCGGTGGTCACCGCCTATCGCAAGCGCTTCCTGGCGGCCGCCCGCATCGCCGCCTACGCCCTGGTGCCGCTGGGCCTCGTGATGACCGGTGTCGTCGAATGGGCAGCCGACACCGCCTTCAGCCCGACGGCCTGGGCGGGCTTCGCCGTGCTCGGCGGGGCCTGGGCCCTGTTCGCCACCACCCGCACCGTGGAGCGCCGTCGCGGCGGCACCCGCAAGGAGCGCAGAGCGGCGGCCCGCTCCGCGCGGGCCGAGGCGGTGGCCCCCGCCGCCTCCGCGCCCTCCCTGGGCCAGGCCTCCCGCCCGGCGTCCCGTCCCGCGGCCGCACCCCGCCCGACCGGCGGCGCCGACGACTTCAGCGACATCGAGGCCATCCTGAAGAAGCACAACATATGAGCCGGGGCCGCTGAACCCGGGGCCGCTGAACCCGGGGCCGCTGAACCCGTGGCCGATGAACCCCTGGCCACGGGGTGGCTCGGGCGTTTGAAACGACACAGTCGGCCTGCCCGTGCGCGGAAGTGATCACGGCACGACAGCGACGTCATGGAATCCGGCGCACTCCCGCTCATTCCGGGCGCGTGATCGCGCGAGGGGCGTCACCTGCGTCATCATCGCCCGCGAGATGCTGGACACGACACAGAGCGACGCCGCGCCGCCGCAGGACGAGCCGCGCGGGTGCCTCTTCGCCCTTTCCCAGCCACCGCTGATGATCTTTCTAGCGGTGATCGGGTGTCTGTTGCTCATGGCTTCGCTGCATGATCTGCTGCTGCTCTGAGCCGTACCCGCGGTCCCCGGCGTCACCCGCCGGGGCCGCGTCGGCATCGAAGGACGGCCAGGGACGGTCAAGGACGGCTCAGGGACGCCCAAGGGGCGTCGAGGGGCATCGCCGGGTGAGGCCGGGGACCGCGAGAGGGACCCCGCGCGGTGAGGCCGGCCCTCAGCCCGCCGCCTCCTTGCGGCGCGCCCGGTAGGCGGCCACGTGCAGGCGGTTGCCACAGGTGCGGCTGTCGCAGTACCGGCGGGAGCGGTTACGGGAGAGGTCGACGAAGGCGCGCCGGCAGTCCGGGGCCTCACAGCGCCGAAGCCGTTCCTGCTCCCCGGCCACCACGAAGAACGCCAGGGCCATCCCGCAGTCGGCTGCCAGATGGTCGGCGACGGAGGCGCCGGGCGCGAAGTAATGCACATGCCAGTCGTAGCCGTCGTGATCCGTGAGGCGTGGCGTGGTGCCCGCGGCGGCGACCAGTTCGTTGATCAGTCCGGCGGCGGTCCGCGGGTCCGAAGCCGCGAAGATCCCGGCGAACCGCCCACGGATCTTGCGCACCGCGGACAGGTCGAACTCGGACAGCACGCCGACGTCACTGATCTCGTGCTTCTCCACGAAATCCGCGAGGGCGGCGACATCCGGCAGCGCGTCCGGAGTCGTGTCGTCCTCCGGTGCGGTGTTCACCAGTTCCACCACGGTATCGAGCGCACACCGGGTGTCGTGGGTGATCAGCACATTTCGCTCCCTGGCCTGGGGGTCGGGCGAGCGCCCGCCGATGCTGGCCGATGGTAGCCGCACCGGGCCGTCGAGCAACGGCCACTCGGGGACCGGATCCCCGACGTCCGGCGTCGCGAGGCCGGGGGAGCCCCGCCCGGACGTGCCGCGCGCACGCCGACGCCGCCCCACGGGAGACCCGTGGCACGGCGTCGGCGCATGCCCTATTCGGTTGTCCTGGCCCGAGCCGTCTCCCCGAGTGGACGGCGCCGGGCAGCTCGGTGTGAGCCTCGCCCTAGCTCTCCGCCAGGATGTGCGAGAGCTCCTGATCGAGATCGAAGTGCCGGTGTTCCGTGCCAGGAGGCACGGCGGCGTCCGTCCGCTTCAGGAAGGACTCCAGGGCCCGCGCAGGGGCCTCCAGCAGGGCTTCGCCCTCGGGAGAACTCAGGGCGATGCAGACGACGCCCTGACCGTGACTGCGCGACGGCCAGACACGGACGTCGCCGGTGCCCGTGGGCCGGTGCAGGCCCTCGGCGAGCAGGTCGCGGGCGAACACCCACTCGACGGTCTCCTCGGCACCGGTGTGGAAGGTGGCGTGCACGGCGTAGGGGTCGGCCGTGTCGTACCGCAGGCCTGCGGGGACAGGCAGGGAGGACTCGCTCGACACAACGAGGCGCAGGTGCAGCTCGCAGCTGACCGTGGTGTTCATAAGCGCCAGGGCCTTTCGCTCAGTGTGCGCTCGGGGATTCGCACGTCGGCGAAATCGACATGCCACCTACGGTGCCGTTGTAAACCCCTCTGAGTGTTTTGCGTGCCTTTACGTAACCCTTCTGGCCGACAGTGCGTTCGCCCGGTACCACCATTCCGGTGACCGGATTCTCTCGGGTAAGGTCAGGCTGTATGAACACGGGGAGTGACGAGTCGGGCGAGGCGGTCGTGACGGCGGACAGGTCGAAGCCGGGTGATGCGGCGGAGGACCAGCAGGGCCAGGGGCTCGGCTCCAGGGCGCCCGAATTCGTCAAGGCGCGCCGCATGCTGCACCTGAGCTGGCAGGTCGGGGTCTTCGTGATCGGCCTCGCCGTGGTGGGCGCCGGCATCGTCATGTTGCCGCTGCCGGGTCCCGGCTGGGTGGTGATCTTCGGCGGCATGGCGATCTGGGCGACCGAGTTCGTCTGGGCGCAGCTGGTGCTCCGCTGGACCAAGCGCAAGGTCACCGAGGCGGCCCAGCGCGCGCTCGACCCGAAGGTCCGCCGGCGCAACATCACCCTGACCGCGATCGGGCTCGTGATCATCGCCGTCCTGATGGGTGTCTACCTGTGGAAGTTCGGCCTCGAGATGCCCTGGAAGATCAAGGACCAGTGAGCCGCCGCTGAGGCGCGGGGGAGGCCCGGACCTGGTCACAGCCACCCTCTGACATGGGGTAATGTTCTTCCTGCGTCCGGGCGATTAGCTCAGTGGGAGAGCGCTTCGTTCACACCGAAGAGGTCACTGGTTCGAACCCAGTATCGCCCACCCGGAACGTCGGCCCGCCTGCTCGGGCGTCAGCCCGTAC
>NZ_JBHVYO010000014.1:120733-199775 GCF_042880655.1 Streptomyces sp. NPDC058295 | reverse complement strand
GTGTCCTGGGACACCGGCCGCCCTTCGGCGTTCGTCGGTCCTGCCGGGCGGAGCGGGGCGGCTAGCGCGCCGCCACCAGCTCCTTGCAGCGCTTCACGTCCTCGGCCATCTGCTCCAACAGCCCGTCCAGCGACTCGAACTTCGCCTGGCCGCGCACGAAGGCGAGGAAGTCGACGGCGACGTGCAGGCCGTAGAGGTCGAGGCCGACGCGGTCGATGGCGTACGCCTCGACGGTGCGCTCGGTGCCGTCGAACTGCGGGTTGGTGCCGACGGAGATCGCGGCCGGCATCGCCTCGCCGTTCGCGTGCAGCCAGCCCGCGTAGACGCCGTCCGCCGGGATCGCGGTGTGGGGCAGGGTCTCGACGTTGGCGGTCGGGAAGCCGAGTTCGCGTCCCCGCTGCGCCCCGCGCACCACGATCCCCTCCACCCGGTGCGGGCGGCCGAGGATCTCCCCGGCGCCCGCGACATCGCCCTCGGCGACCAGCCGCCGGGTCAGCGTCGAGGAGAACGGCTGCCCGCCGCCCGCCTCACCGCACAGCACCAGGTCGACGACCTCGACGTCGAAGTCGTAGACCTTGCCCTGCCCGGTGAGGAACTCGACGTTGCCCGCCGCCTTGTGGCCGAAGCGGAAGTTGGGGCCCTCGACGACCGCCTTGGCGTGCAGCTTGTCGACCAGGACCTTGACCACGAAGTCCGCCGGGGACAGCTTCGAGAACTCCGTGGTGAAGGGGAGGATCAGCAGCGCGTCCACGCCCAGTTCGGCCATCAGCTCGGCGCGACGGTGGTGCGGGGCGAGCAGCGGCGGGTGGCTGCCGGGGCGGACGACCTCGCTGGGGTGCGGGTCGAAGGTGACGACGACGGCGGGAACGCCCAGTTCACGGGCCCGGTCCACGGCGTGCCGGATGATCAGCTGGTGCCCGCGGTGGACGCCGTCGTAGGACCCGATGGTGACGACGCTGCGTCCCCAGTCCTCGGGGATGTCCTCCAAGCCACGCCAGCGCTGCACTGTGACCGCTCCTCGAACCCGTGTCCGTATCTACCATTGCCTCTTACGCAGGACTAAGGGTGCCATGCCGGGTGCTCCCGGCCCGCATCGGCATGGGGGCTGTGACCCGACCCACGTGAGTCGGACCACAGGAACCGGGGCCACAGGACTCGGGCCGCAGGACTCGGCCACCCGCGCGGCGCGTCACGCGGGCACCCGCGCCCCCGCCAGGTTCTCGATCGTCCGGCGGGCGCTGGGACCGACCACCACCGCCCACTCCCCCGGCGCGTCCGTGAGCCAGTCCACCACCCGCGCGGCGAAGCCCGGTACATGCCGGGCCAGCTCGACCAGACCGCGGTCGAAGCGGTTCGCGCCGTCGGGGGTGCGGACCAGGAGCAGGCCGGTGCGGTGGACGAGAGCCCGCAGGTCCTCGCCGTCGCGCCCGGCCGCCCCGTGCAGTACGGCGTCCAGGACTTCAGGGGCGCGTTCGTGGGTGAGGAGGTGCTCCAGCAGTTCGTCACGCATCGGGCGGGACTCCGGGGCCCCGGGAGCGGCCAGTACACCGGCCAGCGCGGCCCGCACCTGTTCGGGCCCGCCGCTGTCCAGCAGTCCCGTGACCAGCGGCAGGAGGACGGCCCGGGCGGCGGGACCGTGGTCGAGGCGCCGGTCGACGTACGCGGCCACCTGCCCCGCGGCCTCCGGCCGGCGCTCCACCACCTCCCGGACGAGGGCGGCGACCCGCTGGGCCAGGGCGGGCGTGGTGACCTCGGCGAGGGCGCGCAGGACCCTGCCGGTGTCCGCGCGGTCGGGCCCGCGCAGGCGGCACCAGAAGGCGTCCAGGACCGGCTCGGGGTGGGTGCCCAGGGCGGCGAGCAGCGCGCTCGGCGGCAGCCGCGGGTCCTCCGCCGTGAACCGCTCCAGCGCCTGCGGCAGATACCGGGAGCGGGTCTCGGGGTCCCGGACGAGGAGCGCGAGCGCGCCACCGTGCAGGGCGTGGTCGGCGGGCCGGGCCAGCAGGACGAGGGCCGCGTAGCGCAGCAGCCGGTGGTCGGCCTCCGTCCGGATGTGCGCGGCGGCGCGCAGTCCGTACGTCATCGCCGCGACCCGCCGGGGCGCCCGCTCGTCGTGCGACCAGCGGTCGACGGCCCGGCACAGCGCGGACGGCTCCTCCTCCGCCAGTACGGCGAGCAGCTCGTCGGCGCGGGGGTGCGCGCAGTCGACGAGGGCCTCCGTGAGGTCGTCCAGCGCCCGGTGCCGGTGGGTGTGCAGCAGTGCCTGCGCCGCCGTCGCCACGGTGGCGTGCGGGGTCGCGGGCAGCGGCCGCTCGTCGTCGAACCAGTGGGTGAGGCACGGCTGTACGGCGGTCGGGTCGGCGGCGAGGAGCCGGGCGACGACGTCGAGGTAGCGCGGCGCGTCCGCGTCGTACGGGGCGCCGTCGGCGAGGACCAGACGGCGCAGCAGGTCGAGCCGGGCGTCGGCGGGGAGGACGAGCCCGCTCCAGAACGCCGGGCCGAAGTCCACGAACCGGCCGTGCGGCTGGGCCCCCGCGCCGATCAGGTCCGCCAGCAGGCGCAGGACGCCCGTGTACGGCGTCGCGTCCGGCACGCCCAGCAGGGTCTCGGTGAGCAGCCGGGCGGCCCACCACGACTCCGGGTCGGCGTCCAGGGCGTGCACCAACTCCCGCAGCCGTAGCGCGAGGCGGTGCGGGCCCTGTTGGCGGGCGAGGAGCAGCAGGGCCTGGACGACGGGACCGACCCGGTGGTGCGGGACGGGCAGCGGATGTCCCCCGTCGGGTGCGCGACGGCGGTGGACCAGGGCGCGCAGGGCCTCGTCGAGGTCGAGGTGGATGCCCTGGATCCAGTCGGCGAGTTCCTCGTGGGCGAAGCGGTAGCCGCGACCCGCGGGCACCAGGAGTCCCTCGGTGAGCACGGCGGACGCCCAGCCGGCGCCGCCACCGAGGCGGGCCGGCGCCTGGCCCCAGGGGAACACCGCCTCGAACGACGCCCGGTCCAGTTCGCCCTGGCCGGGCCCGAGACTGCGGCGGGCGGCCTCGTGCACCTGGCCGGAGACCTTCGCCGCCAGACGGCGTACGGCGATGCCGCGCAGCCCGTTCTCGGCGGCGAGGCGGACCGCGACCCGCAGGCACATCAGGTCGAGGTACGCGGACAGGACGTCGTCGCGGTCGACGGGCGCCGGGGACTGCGGACCAGGGAGGGCGGCGCAGACCTCGGAGAGGAGGCGGAGGGTGAGCGGGTGCCGGTCGTCGGGGGCGGCGAGCACGCCCTCGGGCAGGGCGTAGCGGACGCGGGCCTCGCGCGCCTCGTCGGCGGTGAGATCGCCGAGGCGGACACAGGGCGGCAGCGGGTCCCCGGCCGCCGTGGCCCCGTACAGCAGCTCCGGCGGGAACTCCGCGCCGGCCCGTTCCCAGTACTCCCCCCGACACGCCACCACCAGCCGGGTGCCCGTCTCCCGCAACCATTCGGCCGTGCCCTCGGTCCACTCGGCGAGCCGGTGCGCGAGGACCGGGGGCATCTCCTCGGGCCCGTCGAGAAGCAGCAGCAGGGGGCGTCCGACATCCCGGGCGAGGCGGGCGAGCCGCTCGGGGGTGACCTCACCCAGGCCGCAGGGGGCGGCAGCCCCCGACAGACCGGCCGCCCCGGGCAGCCCGGTCGGAACGACCCCCGGCCCCTGCCCCGGAACCGCTGCCGAGCCCGGGGCCGAACCCGAACCCGAGGCCGCCACGATGCGTGCCGCGCGGCTCAGTGCGCGGCGGGCCGCGTCCGCGAGGGAGTCGTCCCCGGCCCTCAGATCGGCACCGCGCAGCCACAGGGTGGGGGCCGGCCGCGCACCCCGGTCGCGGCGCGCGGCGAGGGCGGCGAGTTCCGTCGTACGGCCGCTGCCCGGTGGGCCGACGAGGCCGAGGACGGCCGCCGGGCTCGTCAGGAAGGCGGTGAACTCCTTTGCCGGGACGGCGCGTTGGATCGGTTCCGCGGTGGCTGCGAGGGAGCCGGTCGCGGTACCGCCGAAGTGGCCGGACAGCGCTCCGGGCGGGCCGTCCGAGCCGACCGACGTGGCGGTGAGTTCGAGGAGACCGGCCAGGTTGAGGTCGGCGCCGTAGGCGGGCACGGTGGCCGCGTTACGCGCGAGCAGCTCGGCCAGCGGACCGGCGGCCGGAATCCCCGCCCCGACCCCGGCCGCCCACACCCCGGCCCCCGTCCCCGCAGAACCGCCGCCTTCACCACGACCGCCACCCCCGCGAGCGCCACCCGCACCCGCACCCGCCGGAGCCTCCCCCGCTTCCGCGAGCGGCGCCCTCGTCGCCTCACCGTCGCTCACGTGGTCGCTCGGCGGCAGGCCCGCGGGGTGGTGCTCGGTCGGCGGGAGATCGTCGATCGCCGGAACGGCGTCGGCCGAAGGCACCCGGGGTCGCAGCGGCACCGCGAAGCCGACGTCGCGGTGGCCGGACTGGAGCGCGGTGCCGAGGACGGCGACGACCGCGCCGGTCTCCGCGTCGAGGACCGGTCCCCCGGCCGCCCCGCCGCCGAGTCGCAGCGCGTCCCGGCCCGCCGTGCCGATCGCCAGCTCCAGAGCGTCGTCGAGGAGGTGGAAGCGGTCCGTCGCCGTGTAGGTCGCGGACGTCTCGGCCAGCACCCGCGCCTCGCGCCAGCAGCCGGCGGCCAGCCGGACGTACCGGCCGGGCTCGACGCCGTCCCGCACGGTCACCGGCAGCGGGACCCCGCCGAGGCCCTCGGTGCGGACGAGAGCCAGGTCGAGTTCCGGCAGGGGGGTGACCGCGTCGTCGGTCACCACGCAGCCGCGGTCGCCGGCGGCGTACAGGACGAGCCGGGACAGGCCGTCGACGGCCTCATGACTGGTGACGACCGTGCCGTGGTGGTCGGCGACGAACCCGGTGCCGCGCGGCCGGCCGGCCAGGTCGCGGATCCGGACGAGCGAGGCGTCGGCGGCGGTCGCGACGGCGGCGAAGTCCGCGTCCCCGGGATCCGGGGCGTCCGGAGGAGCCATGGGATCCAGGGGGCCCGGGGGATCCGCCGGGCCGTTCCGGGTCGTGCCCCGCAGGGAGTCGTGCCGCGGTGTCCGCGGGCCTCGTCCCGCCATCGTCGTACCTCCCGCCGCGCCCGCGTGCCCTGGGTCCGACGGTAGGGGCGGGATGATCAGCGGGACAGATCCCGCAGCGAACGCGCCCCCCTGCACTCCCTGGGTTCACTCCGAGCGCCTGCCCGGACGGGTGAATGAACGGGGGCCGCTGGATACACCCTAGGGGTGGGGGAACCGAGGGGGGACCGTGGAGCGGCGGCGCAGCACAACCCCGTGTTCGCCGCTCCACGGGCACCGGGCGACGTGCCTGGAGCCGCTCAGCCGAACACGGCCAGGCTCTTCGCCTTGCCCTTCTGCTCCTCGACCAGGGCCAGGAACCGGCCCTCGGGATCGAAGACGGCCACGGCGCCCGCGCCGGCGTACGCGTCGGGCATCTCCAGGCGTACACCGTTGGTGAGCAGCTGGGCCCGCTTGGCGTCCACGTCCCAGCGGGGGAACGCGGCGGTGGCCGCCTCGGCGATCGGCATCACGCCCAGCTCCTGCTGGAGCTGGTCGAGCGTCCTCGCCGAGTCCAGCTTGTAGGGGCCGACGCGGGTGCGGCGCAGGGCGGTGAGGTGGCCGCCGACGCCGAGGTCGGCGCCCAGGTCACGGGCGAGGGCCCGGATGTAGGTGCCGGAGGAGCAGACGACGGACACGACCAGGTCCAGGACCGGGGTGCCGTCCTCGGCGACCGCGTCACGGACGTCGTACACGGCGAAGGAGGAGACGGTGACCGGGCGGGCCGGGATCTCGAAGTCCTCGCCGTCGCGGGCCCGCTTGTAGGAGCGGACGCCGTCGATCTTGATGGCGCTGACCTTGGACGGCACCTGCATGATGTCGCCGCTCAGCTTGGCGACGCCCGCGTCGATCGCGTCCCGGGTGACCTTCGAGGCGTCCGTGGACCCCGTGATCTCGCCCTCCGCGTCGTCGGTCAGGGTCGTCTGGCCCAGCCGGACCGTGCCCAGGTACTCCTTCTCGGTAAGCGCCAGGTGCCCGAGGAGTTTCGTCGCCCTCTCGATGCCGAGGACGAGGACGCCCGTCGCCATCGGGTCCAGCGTGCCGGCGTGGCCGACGCGGCGGGTCTTGGCGATCCCGCGCATCTTGGCCACGACGTCGTGCGAAGTGAAACCCGACGGCTTGTCGACGATGACAAGGCCGTCGGGCGGGGTCTGCTTGCGGTTCATCAGGCGGAGTCGTCCGTCTCGTCCTCGTCACCGGGCTTCTTGTACGGGTCGGCTTCGCCGGCGTACCCGGCACCCGCGGACACCTCGCGGACCTTCTCGTCGGCGGCGCGCGCCTTGTCGAGGAGGTCGTCGATGGTGCGGGCGTTGTCCGGCAGGGCGTCGGCGATGAAGGCCAGCGTCGGCGTGAACTTCACGCCCGCCGCGCGGCCCACCTCGGAGCGCAGGACACCCTTGGCGCTCTCCAGCCCGGCGGCCGCGGCCGCCCGCTCCTCGTCGCCCCCGTACACCGTGTAGAAGACCGTGGCCTCCCTGAGGTCACCTGTCACCCGGGTGTCCGTGATGGTGACGTGGGAGCCGAGCCGCGGGTCCTTGATCCCGCGCTGCAGCTTCTGGGCCACCACCTGCTGGATGAGGTCCGCCAGCCTCTTGGCACGCGCGTTGTCGGCCACTGGTCCGTCTCCCGTTCTTTCTTCTTCGCTTGCGTTTGTGGTCGGTCAGTCGTCTTCGCCGTGGAAGCGGCGTCTGACCGACAGCAGCTCCACTTCGGGGCGCGCGGCGACCAGCCGTTCGCACCGGTCCAGTACATCGGTCAGATGCTCCGCGTCTCCGGAGACCACGGCGAGACCGATCCTGGTCCTGCGGTGGAGGTCCTGGTCGTCCACCTCGGCCGCGCTCACCGCGTACTTGCGCTGGAGTTCGGCGACGATCGGACGGACGACGGAGCGCTTCTCCTTCAGCGACCGTACGTCGCCGAGGAGGAGGTCGAAGGACAGAGTCCCCACGTACATGTGTGTAACCGGTTCACCCGCCGGTACGGGATCGATGGCCCTGCCGTCCATGGGACAGGGACATCAAGAACGGTACAACGATCCGGGCGGTGACTCGACGGGGTTTTACCTCGCTCATGCGTCCGCCGGACGCCGCACCGGCCGGCGGGGAGCGATCCCCCGCCGGCCGGTACGAACCATGGGTGCTTACACCCGCGGCTTCTCCCGCATCTCGTACGTCGCGATGACGTCGTCGATCTTGATGTCGTTGAAGTTTCCGAGGTTGATACCGCCCTCGAAGCCTTCGCGGATCTCGGTGACGTCGTCCTTGAAGCGACGCAGCCCGGAGATGTTGAGGCTCTCCGCGATGACCTTGCCGTCGCGGATGAGGCGCGCCTTGGTGTTGCGCTTGACCTCGCCCGAGCGGACCAGGACACCGGCGATGTTGCCCAGCTTGGACGACTTGAAGACCTCGCGGATCTCCGCCGTGCCGAGCTCGACCTCCTCGTACTCCGGCTTCAGCATGCCCTTCAGGGCCGCCTCGATCTCCTCGATGGCCTGGTAGATCACCGAGTAGTACCGGACGTCGACGCCCTCGCGCTCCGCCATCTGCGCGGCACGACCGGCCGCACGGACGTTGAAGCCGATGACGATGGCGTCGGAGCCGGTCGCCAGGTCGATGTCCGACTCGGTGACCGCACCCACACCGCGGTGCAGGACGCGGATGTCGACCTCTTCGCCGACGTCGAGCTGGAGCAGCGAGGACTCGAGAGCCTCCACCGAACCGGACGCGTCGCCCTTGATGATGAGGTTGAGTTCCTGCACCAGACCGGCCTTGAGCGCCTCGTCCAGGTTCTCCAGGGAGAACCGGACTCCACGCCGGGCGAAGTTGGCGTTGCGCTCACGCGCCGCGCGCTTCTCGGCGATCTGACGGGCCGTGCGGTCCTCGTCGACGACGAGGAAGTTGTCGCCGGCGCCCGGGACGTTGGTGAGACCCAGGACCAGGACGGGGGTCGACGGACCCGCTTCCTCGACGTTGTTGCCGTTGTCGTCGAGCATCGCCCGGACTCGGCCGTACGCGTCGCCGACCACCATGGTGTCGCCGATGCGCAGCGTGCCGCGCTGGACCAGGACCGTCGAGACGGCACCACGGCCGCGGTCGAGGTGGGACTCGATCGCGATGCCCTGCGCGTCCTGCTCCGGGTTGGCCCGCAGGTCGAGCGAGGCGTCCGCGGTCAGGACCACGGCCTCCAGCAGGCTCTCGATGTTGAGGCCCTGCTTGGCGGAGATGTCGACGAACATGGTGTCGCCGCCGTACTCCTCGGCCACCAGACCGAACTCGGTGAGCTGACCGCGCACCTTGGTCGGGTCCGCGCCCTCGACGTCGATCTTGTTGACCGCGACCACGATCGGCACGTCGGCCGCCTTGGCGTGGTTCAGCGCCTCGATCGTCTGGGGCATCACACCGTCGTTGGCCGCCACCACGAGGATCGCGATGTCGGTCGACTTGGCACCACGGGCACGCATGGCGGTGAACGCCTCGTGACCCGGGGTGTCGATGAAGGTGATCCTGCGCTCTTCACCGTTGACCTCGGTGGCGACCTGGTACGCACCGATGTGCTGCGTGATGCCGCCGGCCTCGCCCGCGATGACGTTCGTCTTGCGGATGGTGTCGAGCAGTCGGGTCTTACCGTGGTCGACGTGACCCATGACGGTCACGACCGGCGGACGCGCGACGAGGAACTCCTCGCCACCCTCGTCCTCGCCGAACTCGATGTCGAAGGACTCGAGCAGCTCGCGGTCCTCCTCCTCGGGGCTGACGATCTCGAGGACGAAGTTCATCTCGTCCGCGAGGAGCTTCAGCGTCTCGTCGGAGACGGACTGCGTGGCAGTGACCATCTCGCCGAGGTTCATCATCACGCCGACGAGCGACGCCGGGTTCGCGCCGATCTTCTCCGCGAAGTCGGTGAGCGACGCACCGCGCGACAGGCGGACGGACTGTCCGTTGCCGCGAGGCAGCATCACGCCGCCGACCGACGGGGCCTGCATGGCCTCGTACTCCTGGCGCCTCTGACGCTTCGACTTGCGACCGCGACGCGCGGGACCACCGGGACGACCGAAGGCGCCCTGCGTGCCACCACGGCCACCGGGACCGCCGGGACGACCGCCGAATCCGGGACGGCCACCGCCGCCACCGAAGCCGCCGCCACCGCCGGGGCCACCGGGACGACCGGCGAAACCGCCGCCGCCACCGGGACGGGCGCCGCCACCGGGACCGGCCGGACGACCTGCGAAGCCGCCGCCACCGGGACGACCGCCGCCGCCGGGACGACCCGCACCGCCGCCGCCACCCGGACCGCGGCCACCGGGGCCACCGCCGGGACGCGGGCCGGCAGCGGGACGCTGCGGCATCATGCCGGGGTTGGGACGGGGACCGCCGCCGGGACGCGGGCCGCCGGGGCCTGCGCCCTGCGGGCGGGGCATGCCACCCGGAGACGGACGGGAGCCGCCCGGAGACTGCGGACGAGGACCGCCGCCCTGGCCACCGGGGCCCTGCGGACGGGGACCGGCGCCGGGAGCGCCACCGGGGCCGCCGGGACGCGGGGCGCCCTGCGGACGGGGCGCCTGCGGGCGCGCCATACCGGCGTTGCCGCCGGAGGTGAAGGGGTTGTTGCCCGGACGCGGACCCGAGGGACGGGCACCGCCCGGACGCGGGGCACCGGCGCCACCGGGGCGCGGCCCCTGAGCGGCGGCCGGACGCTGGCCGCGGTCACCACGATCGCCGCGGTCGCCACGGTCACCGCGGTCGCCACGGTCCTGACCGGGCGCGGGACGGCCGGCGGGGCGCGGCGCGCCGGGGCGCGGGCCCTGCGAGGCCGGCCGCGGGCCGGACGACGGAGCCTGGGCGGCCGGGGCGGCGGGGGCGGCCGGAGCAGCCGGCGGAGCGGTGAACTCCGGGGCGGCGGGGGCCGGACGCGGCGCGGGCTTGGGGCCCGGACGCGGACCGGAGGCCGCCGGCGCGGGGGCCGACGAGGCGGCAGGGGCGGCGGGAGCCGCCGGAGCCGCGGGCGTCTGCGCCGCGGGAGGCTTGGGGGCGGCCGGCCGAGGTGCGGCCGGACCCGGACGGGCCGCCTGCGCCGGGGAGGGCGCGCCGGGCCTGGGGGCTGCCTTGCGCGGGGCGGGCTTGCCACCGCCCTGGAAGGCATCTGTCAGCTTGCGGACAACGGGCGCTTCGATGGTCGAAGACGCCGAACGGACGAATTCACCGAGTTCCTGGAGCTTGGCCATGACGGCCTTGCTCTCAACCCCGAACTCCTTGGCGAGTTCATATACCCGGACCTTAGCCACTTCGCTCCTTTTAGGTCCGGGTGTGTCCGGACCGTCGCTACTTCATGGGCGTACTCATCGCGTGCTCATCGAGTGCTCATCGCAATCTCGACCTACTTCCAACTCGCGGGGTACCAGAGCCGCACGGAGGTTCCGTGCGACGCCTTCTTACGGTGTTGCCTGTTCGGCAACGGTCGTCTGCTCGACGTACTGGCGCAACGCCTTTGTGTCGAGCGCTCCCGGGGCTCGCAACGCCCTCGTGAACGCCCGGCGGCGTACCGCCTGGTCGAGACAGACCGGGGCGGGATGCAGATACGCACCCCGGCCGGGCAGCGTACCGCGTGGATCGGGGACGCATGCGTCCTTGATCGCCACGATGCGCAGCAGCTCCGTCTTGGCCGCCCGCTCCCGGCACCCCACACAGGTGCGTTCAGGGCATGCTCCGGTGTGCGTCCGGCCAGACACTCTTAAGTCTACCTCCCCGCGGCGACCTCATCCCTTTGGGCCAGGATTCGAACAGGTGCCGCGTTACATCTGTCGTGATCTGAGCCCCGGCAGGCCGAGATCTATTCCCCCGCCGCTCGGCCCGGCCGGTTGACCTGGCAGGTGACGTACCCGCCGGGCCACTCGGTGAGCTGCTCGGTGGGCTACTCGGTGGGCTACTCGGTGGGCTGTTCGATGTCCGGACGGATGTCGATGCGCCAGCCGGTCAGCCGGGCGGCGAGCCGGGCGTTCTGCCCTTCCTTGCCGATCGCCAGCGACAGCTGGTAGTCCGGCACCGTCACCCGCGCGGAGCGGGCCGCGAGGTCGACGACCTCGACCTTGGAGACCCGGGCCGGGGACAGCGCGTTCGCCACCATCTCGGCCGGGTCGTCCGACCAGTCGACGATGTCGATCTTCTCGCCGTTCAGCTCGCCCATCACGTTGCGCACCCGGCCGCCCATGGGGCCGATGCAGGCGCCCTTGGCGTTCAGACCCGAACGGGTGGACCTGACGGCGATCTTCGTGCGATGACCGGCCTCGCGTGCGATGGCGGCGATCTCGACCGAGCCGTCGGCGATCTCCGGCACCTCCAGGGCGAAGAGCTTCTTCACCAGATTGGGGTGGGTGCGGGAGAGCGTCACGGACGGGCCGCGCATGCCCTTCGCCACCCGGACGACGTACGACCGCAGGCGCATGCCGTGCGGATACGTCTCACCGGGGACCTGCTCCTGCACCGGCAGGATGGCCTCCAGCTTGCCGATGTCCACGAGCACGTTCTTCGGGTCGCGGCCCTGCTGGACCACACCGGTGACGATGTCGCCCTCACGGCCGGCGTACTCGCCGAGCGTCGCGTCGTCCTCGGCGTCGCGCAGACGCTGGAGGATCACCTGCTTGGCCGTCGTGGCGGCGATCCGGCCGAAATCGGACGGGGTGTCGTCGAACGGGCGGGGCTCCTGCCCCTCCTCGAGGTCCTCGGGGTCCTCCTTCGCCCACACGGTCACATGTCCGGTCTCCCGGTTGAGCTCCACGCGCGCGTGACGGCGGCTTCCCTCGGTGCGGTGGTAGGCGATGAGGAGGGCCGACTCGATCGCCTCGACCAGCAGGTCGAAGGAGATCTCCTTCTCCCGCACCAAGCCCCGCAGGGCACTCATGTCGATGTCCACGGCTACGCCTCCTCTTCCATCTCGTTCTCGTCGTTCTCGTCGTTCTCGTTCTTGGCGTGCGGGTCGCTCTTGTCCTTGCGGTTGAACTCGACCTGCACGCGGGCCTTGTCGATGTCACCGAAGGGGAGTCTGCGGGTGGTGGCCTTGCGGCCCTTCACTCCGGGGACCTCGAGATCGAGTCCCTCGTCGTCGACCGTCAGGATCCGGGCGACCAGCTCGCCGCCCTCGGTCAGCTGGAACCGCACCAGCCGGTCGACGGCACGTACGTAGTGGCGGTGTTCGGTGAGCGCGCGCTCCGCGCCCGGGGTGCCGACCTCGAGGGTGTACTCGCCCTCGCCCATCGCGTCCGTCTCGTCGAGCTTCGCCGAGAGCGCGCGGCTCACATCGGCGATCTGGTCCAGGTCCGCTCCGGAGTCGGAGTCGACGACGACGCTCAGCACCCGCTTGCGTCCGACGGAGTCCACGGCGATCTCTTCGAGGTCCAGTCCCTGGGAGGCGACGAGCGGTTCCAGGAGCTCTCGCAGCCTCTCGCTCTGGGTGGTGCTCATCCGGGTGACTCCTCGGCCGCGTGTGCTGTTGTGGGATGGGGCGCGTGTCTGGTCAAAGGGTATCCGGTCGCGAGGTGTGTTGCCGTCCACCTGTGCACGGAGGGTGGCGGACCCTCGCGGGGCGGTGCCGCTGAGTGGTACGGGGCGGCCGCGCGGGTACGGTGATCACGGGCCCGCCGCCCATCAGGACGCCAGTTCCGTACGAGTTCCCCGAGGACGCCTGCCGTGCCGTTGCCCCTCCCCTCGCGAACCCCCTCGGGGCCGCGCAGAAGATCCCTGCTCGCGTCGGCCGCGGGGGCGGTGCTGCTCGTGGGCTGCTCGTCCGGTGCGGAGGAGTCCGAGGAGAGCGCGAGCGGCAGCCCGTCGGTCACCGAGCGGGCACGCGCGCGTGCCGCCCAGGACAGCGGCGGGCTGGTGGCACGGTATGACGCCGTGCTCGCCGTCCATCCGGCGCTGGCGGGGCGGCTGGGGCCGCTGCGGGCGGAGGCCGTACGGCACATGGAGGCGTTCGGAGGCGCCGCGAAGGCGTCCCCCTCCGTCCCCGATTCCGCCACCGGCTCCCCCACCTCCCCCACAAGTTCCTCGACGAGCTCCGCCCCGGTTCCGTCGTCCGACCCCTCGGCCGTGCCGTCCGCCGTGCCGATCACCGACACGGACGCGCTCGCCGGGCTGGCCGCGGCGGAGCGGGCGCTCGCCGACCGCAGGGCGACGGAGCTGCTGGACGTGCCGGGCGAGCTGGCCCGGTTGCTGGCCTCGGTGGCGGCGGCCGGCGCGGCACACGCCTATCTGCTGACGGAGGGGACGCGATGAGTGAGGCCACGAGCGCGGAACTGACGGCGCTCCAGGCGGCGCTGGCCGCCGAACACGCCGCCGTGTACGGGTACGGGGTCGTCGGCGGGCGGATCGGCGAGGCACGCGGCGCCGAGGCACGGGCGGCCTACGACGCGCACCGGGCGCGCCGGGACGCGCTGGTGCGCGAGGTGCGCGACCTGGGGGCCGAGCCGGTCGCCGCGAGCGCCGGGTACGCGCTGCCGTTCCCGGTGCCGGACTCCGCGGCGGCGGTCCGGCTCGCGACCGAGCTGGAGGAGCGCGTGGCCGGGGTGTACTCCGACCTGGTGCGGGCAGCCGGGGACGCACGGCGCCGGGAGGCCGCGGGCGCGCTGCGGGACGCGGCGGTCCGTGCGGTGCGCTGGCGCGGCGGGAGCGTAGCCTTCCCTGGTCTCGCCGAGCGGACCGGTACGGATCCGGCCACGGGCTCGGCGTCCGCACCGGCAGCGGTCACGCCTCCGGCGGCGGCGCCCTCGGGCACACCGGCGGCTTGACCCGAAGCAGGAAGGGAACGACTCGCGCATGGCTTTCGAACCGCCGCAGCGTCTGGTCAGGGCGCTCGGTGAGACGGCACCGGACGGTGACGGCTGGTTGGAGAAGCTGCCGGAGGCGGCCCGACAGGCCGTCGCCCTAAGCGAGTTGACGGTCGATCGAGTGCAGGTGCCGGGCGGCCGGACCAGCATGGTCGTGCTCGTGCGGCGCGCGGACGGGACACCCGCCGTGCTGAAGCTGGCCCCACCCCGGTTCCGGCCGGAGGCGGAGCGGGCCGCGCTGACGCACTGGGACGGCCTGGGCGCCGTCCAGTTGCTGCAGGAGCCGCGGACGGCGGGAGCGCTGCTGCTCGAGCGGCTGCATCCCGATGTGTCGGTGCGGTCGCTGGCGGAGGCGAAGGCCCTGCTGGAGGCGGCGGGAACGTTGCGGCGGCTGTGGGTGGAACCACCGGCCGGGCACTCCTTCGAGTCGGTGGCCGACCGGACCGGACGGCAGGCGCGGGCGATGCGGGCGAGTGCCGAGGCGGAGCCCGAGGTGGCCGCTCTGGTGGACGCGGCGCTCGCCGCCCGTGCGGAGCTGCTGGCGGGACCGCCCGAGCACCGGCTGCTGCACGGCACGTTCCGGCAGAGCAAGGTGCTGGCGGGTGAGCGGATGCCGTGGCTGGCGGTGGGGCCGGATCCGGTGGTCGGCGAGTGCGCCTTCGACCTGGCCCGGCTGGTCCGCGACCGGGTGGAGGACCTGATCGCCTCGCCGTCCGGGGCGACGACGACCCGGCGCCGGGTGAAGCGGCTCGCGGAGTCGCTGGAGCTGGACCAGGAGCGGCTGCGCGGCTGGACGCTGTTCCGGGCCGTGGAGTCCGGGGTCCGGGCGCGGCGGGTCGGGCGGACGCGGGACGCCGAGCTGCTGCTCGAGTTCGCGACCTGGCTGTAACGGGGACTGCCCACCCCGCAGGACCGCAGCGGACCCCACGGTCGCGGGGCGCTTACGGGGCCGCGGGGCCGCGGGGCCGCCGCAGACGGCACGGTCGCAGACCCGCAGCGGAGGCTCTTCGGGCGGACGGCCCGTCGACGGTGAAGGCAAGGACATGAAGTACTCCGGTGGCGGTGAACGAGGGGGCGCTGCGGCTTCGTTGCGCCCACGGGTGGAGCCGGTACGGCGGTATCGGCCGGCGCCGAGCGCGTTGGCCAGACGCGAAGTTCGCGACATTCTGATGGTCGACCTCGGCGCCCCTGCCTCGCGGGGCAGCCTCCTGTGGTGCTTCTGCGGTATGAGGGTGGAACTCCCGCGGGAACTCACGCCCTACGGCGTCCTCGCGGCCGAGGTCTGCTGACCCTCCCGCCACCTGCTCAGCCCGCCCGCTCAGAAATCATTGTCAGGGCGAGCGCCGGGCAGTCGGCCGCTGCCCGGCGGGCCCGTCGCAGGGTGCCGGCCGGGACCGGGGCGCCGTCGACCAGGGGATAGCCCCATTCGTCGAGGACGATGTGTTCGGGGAGGAAGTCCGCGCAGAGACCGTGGCCCTGGCAGGCGGTCCGGTCGATGTCGATGTGCTGGGCCGTGCTCATGGGTCAGCCCTCCTCGGGGACGGGCAGCAGGGGCGTGTGGTCGGTCGCGGTGCAGTGGCCCCGGGCGTGTGCGTCGACCTCCGCGGCGAAGGTGGTCAGGGCGCTGCGGACCAGGCTGACGGTGCCGTCGGGGTGATGGCAGGCGCCCCGGCCCTCGACCAGCCCCGACCAGCGGGCAAGGTCGGCGCGGACGGTGCCCTGAGGGCCGGGCGCGGCGAGGGTACGGAAGGCGGTGGCGATGCGGGGCAGGCCGTTGAGGCAGGGGCCGCACCGGCCGGCCGACTGGAGGGCGAGATAGCGCAGGACGCGCGCGGTCTCGGCGATGCCGCAGCGGTCGACGGGCAGCACGGCGAGCACACCCGCGCCCAAGTAGCCGCTGTCCAGGGCAAGTTCGGCCGCCTCCGGGGCCGGTATCCAGGCGCCGTGATAGCCGCCGACCAGCATCGCCCGGGCGCCTTCCAGCGGCAGCAGTCGCCCCAGGGGCAGGCCGTAGGGCGCCTCCACCACCCGGGGTTCGCGGCCCGGCACATGGACCGTGCACAGCACGCTGCCGGGCTGGGTCGGGGTACCGGCCGTGCGGTACCAGTCGGCGCCGTAGCGGGCGACCAGCGCGAGGTGGGCCAGGGTCTCGACGTTCTGTACGAGGGTCGGGGCCCGGTGCACTCCGCGCTCGCGGACCGGTGGGCGCTGGTGGGTGGGCAGGGCCGGACCGCCGGAGACGTACCGGGCGAGGGCGGCGGCCTGGCCGGAGAGGAACGACGTGGGCAGGCGGACGACCCTCACCGGCAGCGGGTCCGCGGTGCGCTGGGCGAGGACGGATTCCAGCCAGGTCGCGCCGTCCTCCACGGCGAGGTACGCCTCCCCCGCGCCGACCGTGCGGGCCGCCAGCTGGAGCCCGTCCAGGACGAGGTGGGGCGACAGGCGCAGGAGGGCCTTGTCCTTGTGGCTGGCCGGTTCGCCTTCGGCTCCGTTGGCCACGACGACGGGAGCGCGGCCGGTACGCCGGCCGGCCTCCGCGACGGCGACGAGCTTGCGGTACGTCGGGAAGCCGGCTCCGCCGCGCCCGGTGAGGCCGGACTCGGCGACCGTGCGGAGCAGGATCTCGGGGTCGCCGTGGGACAGCGGGCCGTAGCGCTGGTGGTGGGTGGCCAGGTCGGCCGGGACGGCACCGGGGGCGAGGAGACGTGGGGGCATGTGGAGGTCCGGGAAGGTGGCGGTCACGGTCGGGCTCCTTCGGCGGTGCGCAGCAGGGCCGCGGGGGTGCGGCGGCCGGCGCGGGCGGCGTGGGCGAGGCGGGCGGCGAAGGCGGCGACCGCCGTGGCCACGCAGACGACGGTCAGCCAGGTCATCCAGTCGGCGCCGGTGTCCGTGCCGATGCCGATGCCGTGGACGAGCGCGACCGGCCAGGAGGCGTATGCCAGCCGGTGGACGGTGCGCCAGGTGCGGTGGCCGAGGCGTTCCCGCAGCAGGCTGGTGACCAGGACGGCGAGCATCAGGTCGAGGGCGACCGTACCGAGGCCGAGCCAGAGGGGCTGGTAGTCGCCGACGAAGGGGACGAGGACGTCCACGACCGTGATGTCGACATAGCCGTCCACCACCGCGGCGGTGATGTGCAGGGCCAGGAATGCGGTCGCGGAGAGGGAGAGCGTGCGGTGCAGGCTCATCGTGCCGAAACGGGGGAGCCCGGGGAGCCGGGTTCTCGTCCGGACCGCGATGCCCAGCAGGACGACGACCGTGAAGAGGACGAGACAGACGGCACCGGTGGCACGGTTGGCGTACCAGAGGGTCCCGGAGGTCACGCGGCCGCCTCCCGTGACAGCGCGGCCGACGTGGGCCAGCCGGGCGTGGTGACGACGGTGCCGTCCTGGGCCACCAGGCGCGCCGGCAGGCCCCGCCGTCGCAGCCACCGCTCCGCGCCGGCGCCCTTCACCAGGGCCGCCGTGCTCGCCGCGTTGGCGTCGGCGCAGGTCGCGGCGGCGACGGAGACCGTGCGCCACGGGGAACGCACCGGCAGGCCGGTACGCGGGTCGACGATGTGGTGCAGGTCGTGACCGCCGCGCCGCCAGCGCCGGGCGGTCGTGCCCGAGGTGGCCAGGCCCCCACCGCGCAGGCCCACCGAGTCGCAGGGGCCCTGGGCGGGGGTCTCGTCGACGGACCCCGTGATGTCCTGGACGCGGATCTGCCAGCCGTCCGCCGGAGACTCTCCCGCGACGGCCGTGTCGCCGCCCAGACTCACCAGGACCCCGCAGCCGGCCGCCGCGGCCAGCGTCCCCACGGCCCGGTCGGCGGCCCACGCCTTGGCGGTGGCACCCAGGTCGAGGCGGATGCCCTCGGGGACGGTCACCGTGCCGGTCGCCCGGTCCAGGCGCACGGTGCGCCACCCCGGGGTGCGCCGGACCGTGAGCCGGGCCGGGCGGTCGTCCTCGCGGACGAGGGTGAAGTCGCGGTCGTAGCCGAGGGCGTCCATCGCGGAGCCGACGGTGGGGTCGACCGTCCCGTCGGTGGCCTCGGCCGCGCGCAGGGCCACGTCGAGGGCCTCGGCGAGCAGCGGGCTGACCCGGACCGGGCGGCCGGCGGTGCCGTCGAGGGCGGCCAGTTCGGAGTCGGCGCGGAAGCGGCTGCACGCCGCGTCGACCTCGGCGAGGTGCCGGGCGAGGAGCAGGTTGCACGACTCCAGCAGGGCCGGGTCGGTGACGACCAGGCGGACCGTGGTGCCGAGGGCCCGCCACTCCGCGGCGGCCGTGGTGCGGGACGCGAGGGAGGCGCTCATCACGACGCTCCCGAGGTGGAGTCGGTGGAGCCGCCGGAGGAGGAGGTGAGACCGCTGTCCGAGGAGGATGAGCTGTCCGTGGACGACGAGCTGCTCGACGAGGAGTCCGTACCAGTGTCGGTCGAGCTGCTGCGGGTCGAACTGCTGCCGGTGGAGCTGCTGTCCGTGGTGCCCGTGTCGGTGGAGCCGGTGTCCGTGGAGCCGGTGTCCGAGGAGCTCGCGCTGGAACCGGAGCTGCTGTTGCTGCTCGTGCTCGTGCCGCTCGCCGTCGTCTCGGCGTCGGCCTGCAGGGTGCCGACCAGGGCGAACACCCCGGCCGCCGCCGCGAGCGTGACCGCCGCGGCCAGGGCGGCCGTACGCCGCGCACCTCTGCGGACCGCTGCCGCGGCCCCCCGTTCCTGTTCCCTGGTCGCCATGACCGTTCCCCTCCGCAGTGACGTTCTGTCACGCCCTACGGTCGGGGAACGGTCTGAGAGAAGTCTGTGAGGCAGCCATACGCCCCGGCAGAACTCCCTGAGATGTTGCTTTACATCAGGCTGTCAGCCGGGCGATCGCCTCGTCGACCGTGAGCTCCTCGCGCTCGCCGGTCCTGCGGTCCTTCAGCTCCAGGACGCCCTCGGCCGAGCGGCGGCCAGCCACCAGGATCTTCGGCACGCCCATCAGCTCGGAGTCGGTGAACTTCACGCCCGGGGAGACGCCGGCCCGGTCGTCGACCAGGACACGCAGCCCGGCCGCGCGCAGCTTCTCGGAGACGTCGAGCGCCAGCTCGGTCTGGAGGGCCTTGCCCGCCGCGACGACGTGCACATCGGCCGGGGCGACCTCGGCGGGCCAGCACAGGCCCTTCTCGTCGGCGCTCTGCTCGGCGAGGGCGGCCACCGCACGGGAGACGCCGATGCCGTACGAGCCCATGGTCACGCGGACCGGCTTGCCGTGCTGGCCGAGCACGTCGAGCTTGAGGGCGTCGGCGTACTTGCGGCCCAGCTGGAAGATGTGGCCGATCTCGATGGCGCGGTCCAGCTTGAGACCGGTGCCGCACTTCGGGCAGGGGTCGCCCTCCTGGACGACCACGACGTCGACGTAGCTGCCGACCTCGAAGTCCCGGCCCGCGACGACGTTCTTCGCGTGCAGGCCCTCCTTGTTGGCGCCGGTGATCCAGGCGGTGCCCGGGGCCACGCGCGGGTCGGCGATGTACGTCACCTTGTCCAGACCCTGCGGGCCGACGTAACCGCGGACCAGGTCCGGGCGGCCCACGAAGTCCTCGGCGGTGACCAGCTCGACGGCGGCCGGGGCGAAGTGCGCCTCGACCTTGCCCAGGTCGACCTCGCGGTCACCGGGGACGCCGACGGCGACGATCTCGCCGTCGACCTTCACCAGAAGGTTCTTCAGGGTGGCCGAGGCCGGGACGCCGAGGTGGGCGGCGAGGGTCTCGATGGTGGGGGTGTCCGGGGTGGGGATCTCCTCGAGAGCGGCCACGCCGTCGGCGTCCACCGGCTTCGACTCGTAGGTGATCGCCTCGGTGTTGGCCGCGAAGTCGCAGTTCGGGCAGTCGGCGAAGGTGTCCTCGCCGGCCTCGGCCGGGGCGAGGAACTCCTCCGACTTGGAGCCGCCCATCGCGCCCGCGGTCGCCGCGCAGATGCGGTAGTCCAGGCCGAGGCGCGCGAACACCTTCTGGTACGCCTGGCGGTGCAGGGCGTAGGACTGCGCGAGACCCTCGTCCTCGGTGTCGAAGGAGTAGGAGTCCTTCATGAGGAACTCACGGCCGCGCAGGATGCCGGCCCGGGGGCGGGCCTCGTCACGGAACTTCGTCTGGATCTGGTAGAGGATGACCGGCAGGTCCTTGTACGAGGACGCCTGGTCCTTCACGATCAGCGTGAAGATCTCCTCGTGGGTGGGGCCGAGGAGGTAGTCGCCGCCCCTGCGGTCCTGGAGGCGGAACAGCTCCGGGCCGTACTCGTCCCAGCGGCCGGTCGCCTCGTAGGGCTCGCGCGGCAGCAGGGCGGGCAGGCTGACCTCCTGGGCTCCGATCGCGTCCATCTCCTCGCGCACGATGCGCTCCACGTTGGCGAGGACCTTCTTGCCGAGCGGCAGCCAGGACCAGATGCCGGCGGCGGTGCGGCGGACGTACCCGGCGCGGACGAGGAGCTTGTGGCTCAGGACCTCGGCGTCCGCAGGGTCGTCGCGCAGCGTCTTCGCCATCAACTGGGACATGCGCTGGACCGGTGCGTTCGCCATGGTTCTCGTACTCCTGCCGAAGGGGGTCCCCCGCTCGAGCGCCGCCGAGAGCGGGGGAGGGTGTTGGCTAGGAGGTTAGCCGGGGAGCGTGGCGGGCCGGAAATCCGTTATCCGCGCAGGAGGGGGAGCGGGGCGCCCATCACCGCGTACGGGCGGGGAGCGCTGGGGAACAGGACGCGGCGGGCCAGGTCCTGGTAGCCCAGGGAGTGGTAGAGCGCTCGGGCGGGGCTTTCGGTGTCGATCGCGGAGAGGATCGAGCGGGGCTGGGTCGCGGTGTCGGTGATCGTGGTGATCAGGGCCCGGCCCGCGCCGCGGTTCTGGTGGGCGGGGTGGACGTGCAGTTCCGTGATCACGAAGGAGTCGTCCAGCCACTGCTCGTTGCCCTGGGCCCGGAGGTAAGGCTGTACGACCGTCGACCACCAGTGGGCCCGGTCGTTGGGCATGCCGTAGACGAAGCCGACGAGTCGCTCTCCGACGGTCGCGCCGAAGGCTCTCGCACCCGGGTGCGCCATGTGACGCAGGACGATCTGCCGGCGGACGGCCACCTCGTCGGGGCCGAGTCCGAAGGCGATCGCCTGTACGGCCAGGGCCTCGTCCACATGGGCGGGGAGGTCCAAGGGGCCGATCACGAGGTCCATGGCGGGGAGCCTACAGGGGCCTCAAAAGAGGACGCTCGTGAAGGCGCCGACCTCCTGGAAGCCCACCCTCCTGTACGTGCGCCTCGCGGTGGTGTTGAAGTCGTTCACGTAGAGGCTGACCACCGGGGCCACGTCGGCCAGGGCGTAGCGCAGGACCGCCGCCATGCCGGGGGCGGCCAGGCCCCGGCCCCGGTACTCCGGGGCCACCCAGACACCCTGGATCTGGCAGGCGTGGGAGGTCGCCGCGCCGATCTCCGCCTTGAAGACGACCCTGCCCCGGTCGTCGAGGCGGGCGAACGAGCGTCCGGAGCCGACGAGTTCGGCCACCCGGGCCTGGTAGAGCAGGCCTCCGTCGCCGGCCATCGGGGAGACGCCGACCTCCTCGGTGAACATCGCCACGCACGCCGGCATGATCGTGTCCATCTCGTCCTTGCGGATGCGGCGGACGTAGGGATCCGGGGCGGTGTCGGCGGGCATGCGGTCGGTGACCATGAGGGGCTGTCGGGTGCGGACCTCGCGGGCCGGGCCCCAGTGGGGTTCGAGGAGGCGCCACAGTTGGGTCGTCGGCTCTGCGGGCCCGACGATCGAGGAGCAGCGGCGGCCTGCCCGGCGGGCGCGGTCGGCGAAGGCGCGCACCGCTCTCGGGGTCGCGCAGATCGGGACGAGGTTGGCGCCCGCGTAGCACAGGGACGTCAGCATGCCGTCCTCGTACCAGCCCCACATCTCGCCGCCGAGGCGCCACGGGTCGAGGCCAGCGACCTGTACCCGTGACGTGACGAAGGCGTTGGCCACCGGCTCGCGGTCGAGGACGGCGAGCGCGGCGTCCAGGTCGCTCGGTTCGAGGACCCGGGAGGTGGTCTGGGTCAACACGCGCGGGGCCTCACACTCAGGTCTGCTGGTCCCCGCACTGTACCTGCGGAAGCTGGGCGGTGCCGACCCGTGTTCAGCTGGCGTTCGTCTGCCGTGACCGTCGGGTGTGGTGCCGTCCCCTGGGGGCTGCCGCCCCCAGACCCCCGCTGTCAGCCTGAACGGCCTCGTCCTCAAACGCCGGACGGGCTGGATGAGCCTGCCTCGCACAGAAGCCCGGGACGACCCTCGCCCCCAACCACCGGACGGGCTGGATCAACCTGCCTCGCGCTGAAGCGCGGGACGGCCGCCCCGCGTCCTCGGACGCCGGACGCCGGACGCACAGGATCAACCTGCCCTGCGCGAAGCCCAAGACGGCCGTCCCGCGCCCCCAACCACCGGAGGTCGCTGCACCCGACCCCGCCCAAACGCCGGGCGGGCTGGATGCGTCTGCCTGGGCAGCAGCTCGCTCGGGACGGACTCGTCGTTCTCGAATGCCCGACCGGCGTCTACGGGCCTCGTCAGCCTGCGACGGACACCGACGGCTCGCCGGACGTGATGCCGTCCGCCTCCATCTGCTCGGCCAGCTTCATGGCCTCCTCGATGAGGGTCTCCACGATCTTCGACTCGGGGACGGTCTTGATGACCTCGCCCTTCACGAAGATCTGGCCCTTGCCGTTGCCGGAGGCGACGCCGAGGTCGGCCTCGCGGGCCTCACCGGGGCCGTTGACGACGCAGCCCATGACGGCGACGCGGAGGGGGACCTCCATGCCCGTGAGGCCCGCGGTGACCTCTTCGGCCAGCTTGTAGACGTCGACCTGGGCGCGGCCGCAGGACGGGCAGGAGACGATCTCCAGGCCGCGCTGCTTGAGGTTGAGGGACTCCAGGATCTGGTTGCCGACCTTGACCTCCTCGACCGGCGGGGCCGACAAGGAGACGCGGATCGTGTCGCCGATGCCCTGGGAGAGCAGGGCGCCGAAGGCGACCGCCGACTTGATCGTGCCCTGGAAGGCGGGGCCGGCCTCGGTGACGCCGAGGTGGAGCGGGTAGTCGCTCTGGGCGGCGAGCTGGCGGTACGCCTCGATCATCACGACCGGGTCGTTGTGCTTGACCGAGATCTTGATGTCGCGGAAGTCGTGCTCCTCGAAGAGGGAGGCTTCCCAGAGGGCGGACTCGACGAGGGCCTCGGGGGTCGCCTTGCCGTACTTCTGGAGCAGGCGCCGGTCCAGCGAGCCGGCGTTGACGCCGATGCGGATCGGGGTGCCGTGCTCCTTCGCCGCCTTGGCGATCTCCTTGACCTTGTCGTCGAACTGCTTGATGTTGCCGGGGTTCACCCGGACCGCGGCGCAGCCCGCCTCGATCGCGGCGAAGACGTACTTCGGCTGGAAGTGGATGTCGGCGATCACCGGGATCTGCGACTTGCGGGCGATCGTGGCCAGCGCGTCGGCGTCGTCCTGGGTGGGGCAGGCCACGCGGACGATCTGGCAGCCGGAGGCGGTGAGCTCGGCGATCTGCTGGAGGGTGGCGCCGATGTCGGAGGTACGGGTCGTGGTCATCGACTGCACGGACACCGGGGCGTCTCCGCCGACCGCCACGGATCCGACCTGGATCTGCCGGCTCTTCCGGCGCTCGGCAACCCTGGTCGGAACGGACGGCATGCCGAGAGAAATCGCAGTCATCTGCTGTGCAACCCCAAGTCGTGGATCAAGGCCCAGGTCCCGTCTTCAGTCGGGTTCCCGGCTTCGAGATTACGGCACCGGCCCAGGCGTGAGCACTCCCCCACCTCCAAACCACTCGGCGGGGGGACCCTCGCCGGCCGTCGACCCGACGCGACGCAAGGCGGCCCGGGACGGATCGTCCCGGGCCGCCGCGAACCGCGGGTGACGAGAGGGTGGCTAGGAGATGCGCACCGGGTTCACCACGTCCGCGATGAGGACCAGCACCGTGAAGCAGATGAAGATGCCCGCCACCACGTAGGCCACCGGCATCAGCTTCGCCACGTCGAACGGGCCCGGGTCCGGCCTGCGCAGGACCTTGGCCAGGTTGCGGCGCAGGGACTCCCACAGGGCGCCCGCGATGTGCCCGCCGTCCAGCGGGAGCAGCGGGAGCATGTTGAAGAGGAACAGGGAGAGGTTGAAGCCCGCGACCAGCATCACGGCCATGGCCAGCTGCTGCGAGGCCGGGATGTCGAGGGTGAAGATCTCACCGCCGACGCGGGCCGCGCCGACCACGCCCATGGGTGAGTCCGGCTCGCGGGGGGCGCCGTCGAAGGCGGCGTTCCACAGGGCCGGGATCTTGCCGGGGAGGGCGGCGATGGAGTCGACGGCCTCGCCCACCCGGTCGGTCATCCAGGACGCGGAGTCGCCGAAGTCCTGCTTGACGACGCCGGTGGCCGCGCTGAAGCCGAGGAAGCCGGCCTTGATGTACTCGCCCTGGACGTAGGTCCCGTCGGAGTCCTTCTTGGCGACCTGGTTGGTGGCGATCGTCGTGTGCAGGGTCAGTTCCTTGCCGCCCCGGTCGACGATGATGGCGACCTCCTTGCCGGCGCTGACCCGGATCAGGTCGGAGAGCGTGTTCCAGTCGTCCGTCCGCTCACCGGCGAAGGAGACGATCTTGTCGCCCGGCTTCATGCCGGCGGCCGCGGCCGGGGAGGCCGGGTCGGTCGACTTGCACTCGTCGCGGTTCTGGCTCTGCGAGATGACGCAGGGGGAGACCGAGCTGACGGTGGTGGTCTGCTGCTGGATGCCGAAGCCCATCAGGACGGTGAGGAACAGGCCCACCGCGAGCACCAGGTTCATGAACGGGCCCGCGAACATCACGATGACCCGTTTCCACGGCTTGCGCGTGTAGAACATGCGCGTCTCGTCGCCCGGCTGGAGCTCCTCGTACGCGGCCGAGCGGGCGTCCTCGATCATGCCGCGCCAGGGGGAGGTGGAGCGGGCCGTGATCCGGCCGTCGTCGCCCGGCGGGAACATGCCGATCATGCGGATGTAGCCGCCGAACGGGATCGCCTTGACGCCGTACTCGGTCTCGCCCTTCTTCCGGGAGAAGACCGTCGGGCCGAAGCCGACCATGTACTGCGGAACCCGGATGCCGAAGAGCTTGGCCGTGGACAGGTGTCCCAGCTCGTGCCAGGCGATCGAGATCAGCAGGCCGACCGCGAAGACGACTATGCCGAGGATCATCATCAGGGCTGTCATGCACGCGCCTCCGCGGTAGCCGTCAGTTCCTGGGACCGGGCCCGTGCCCAGGTCTCCGCTTCGAGGACGTCCGACACGGTGAGTGAAGTTCCCGTCGCCGGCGTGCCGTGCTCCCGCACGACCCGGGTGACGGTCTCCATGATCCCGTTGAACGGGAGCGCGCCCTTGCGGAACGCCTCCACACACTCCTCGTTGGCGGCATTGAACACCGCCGGGGCCGTGCCCGCGAGCTCGCCCACGTGCCGGGCGAGGTTCACCGAGGGGAAGGCCTCGTTGTCGAGCGGGAAGAACTCCCACGTCGACGCCGTACTCCAGTCGAAGGCGGGCGCCGCGTCGGGGACGCGCCGGGGCCAGCCCAGACCGACGGCGATCGGCCCTCGCATGTCGGGGGGCGTCGCCTGGGCCAGCGTCGATCCGTCCGTGAACTCCACCATCGAGTGGACATACGACTGAGGATGCACGACGACCTCAATGCGGTCGAAGGGAATGTCGTAGAGAAGGTGCGCCTCGATGACCTCCAGCCCCTTGTTGACCAGGGTCGCGGAGTTGATCGTGATCACCGGGCCCATGGACCAGGTGGGGTGGGCGAGGGCCTCCTCGACCGTCACGTTCGCCAGCTGCTGCTTGGTGCGGCCTCGGAAGGGGCCGCCGGAGGCGGTGACGACCAGCTTGCGCACCTCCGCGCGGGTGCCGGCGGCCAGGGCCTGGAAGAGGGCCGCGTGCTCGGAGTCCACCGGGATGATCTGGCCGGGCTCGGCCAGCGCCTTGACCAGCGGGCCGCCGACGATGAGCGATTCCTTGTTGGCGAGCGCGAGGGTGCGGCCGGACTCGAGGGCGGCCAGGGTGGGCGCGAGGCCGATGGAGCCGGTGATGCCGTTGAGGACGGTGTGACAGTCGGAGGCGGCGAGCAGGGTGGCGGCCTCCGGTCCGGCCAGGATCTCGGGGAGCGGCTCCCCCGTCCCGTACTCGGCGGCGAGGGCCTCGCGCAGAGCCGCCACGACGTCCTCGCGGGCCACCGCGACGGTCCGTACCCGCAGCCTGCGGGCCTGCTCGGCGAGGAGGGCGACCCGGCCGCCGTTGGCGGACAGGCCGGTCACCCGGAAGCGGTCCGGGTTGCGCAGCACGAGGTCGATGGCCTGGGTGCCGATCGAGCCGGTGGAGCCGAGGATCACCACGTCCTTCGGGCCGTCGCCCGCGACCGGGTCGTAGACGAGGTGCGGGTCGGCGAGGGGGGCTGGACTGTCGCTCATCCCCCCATTGTTGCCGCAACGGGTGTGCGGCAGGACCGGGGTGTCCCCCCGGGAGGGTCCACCGGTCACGTGTGCCCCACCCGGCACGGCCGAAGGTGGTCGACAGTGTGCACTTCATATCGTCCGCTGTACGGAGTTTTCCGCACAGTTTTCCCTACAGATCATTTGGTCTATTTCGTTGGCACTTCACCTATCCGTGCCGCTAGCTTTCGCGCAGGATCTGCGGATCGATCGGGGGGTTCTGATGACGAGCCGCGCAGAGGCGGAGCAACTGCTGTCATCGCTGGGTGACAACGACCTCGTGGAGGTCGGTGAGGACGGCAACATCTATGCCGCCGGAAAGTCACCCGCCGGGTTCATCAACAAGCCGATCGTCGGCATCGCCGACCAGAAGGGGGAGTACTCCCGGACGGGCCGGTCCTGACGTGCCGGGCGGGGCGAGGGACATCAAGGTCACCCGCAGCCTGGTCATCGGCGCCGATCCGGTGGGCGGCCGGCTGGCCGAGGAGAGACGCATCCTGGCGCTGCACTTCCCCGGGTTCGTCCTGGACTCCACGACTCCGCGCGCGGGCGCCTGGGCGGTCGCCCGCGGCCCGCTGCGGACGTTCGCCGGCACCCAGTACGACATCTGGATCGATCTGCCCGACGGCTATCCGCACAGCCTTCCGCAGGTCTGGCCGCACGGCTGGACGCCGGTGAAGAACCCGCACATGTACGCGGACGGCACGATCTGCGTGATGCGTCGCAGGCAGTGGTCCTCCTTCTTCTCGGCGGCCGCCGTGGTCGCGAAGGCGGCGATCTGGCTCAACAAGTACGAGATCTGGGTCGACCGGCAGGTATGGCCGGGCCCGCAGCAGCCCCACTAGCAGGGGCCACCGGGCATCTGAGGAGGTCCTGGTATGACCGCTGACGCGGTGCTCGACACATCCCGCATCGACTATCTCCTCGACACCTCCGAACTGGGCCGGGCCAGGATCGTCCTGGTCGGCCTGGGGAGCGGAGGGACCGTGGTCATGGAGCGCCTGGCCATGTGCGGCATCCGCGACTGGGCGCTGTTCGACCCCGATGTGCTCCAGCCGGAGAACCTGGTCAAGCATCCGGCGCGGCGCAGCGACCTCGGGCGGCTCAAGACCGACATCGCCGCCGAATGGCTCGTGGACCGCAATCCCGCGAGCCGGGTCGACTCCTTCGCGCACGACGTGACCAGGTCCCCCGAGATCGAGGGGGCGATCGCCGGGGCGGCCCTGGTGGTGTGCGCGGTCGACGACGCCGTGGCCCGCAACTACGTCAACGAGCTGTGTGTGCGCAGCCGCGTCCCGTGTGTCTTCGGCATGGTGTTCCGCACCGGACTGGGCGGCGAGGTCTACGCCTACCTTCCGGGCGAGACCGGCTGCCACGACTGCAAGCTGAAGTTCTGCATGGACCGGGGCCTGGACCTCGACGACTGGCTGGAACTCACCGACGAGGAACAACAGCGGATCTACGGCCTGGGCGAGACCGACTTCGCGGCTTCCGGGCTGGCCGCCGACATCTCCATCGTGGCCTCGTACCACGCCCACTACGTGCTCTCGCTGCTGGGCGGCCGCCGTTCGCGGTATCTGCTCCAGCCGAGCTTCAACTGGCTGACCGTCGGCATCCGCCGGGCCGAAGGCCTCTTCGGCAATTCGTACGACAACACGCGCATCCTGCTCCGGCCGCTCACCGGGTGCCATCTCGCCTGTGGGCCGGCCACCGAGCCCGACACGGGCAGCGAGTGAGGACGGTGGAGATGTTCGGAACAGCCCGGAAGAAATGCCCAGCCACGCTGCGGGTCTTCGTACGGCCCCGGGTGACGCATCGCTTCACGCAGGAGATCCTCGGCCATCCGAAGGTGGAGGTGGGCGGCAAGTACGTCGGGTTCATCCGGGGCACGAAGCGGTCCGAACGCCTGGACGAGCGCCATGACGCGATGGAGCGGCTGGAGCTGCATGTCGTGGACTACATCGACGACGGGCCGCGGGCGGACCGCACCCCCACGTTCCACCGCGGCGACACCGAGTTCCAGATCCAGGAGTTCCGGCGGCTGGAGAAGCGGTACCCCGAGATCGAGCATCTGGGCAGCTGGCACAGTCACCATCCCAACCAGCTGCGCAGCCTCAGTTCCGGGGACATCGAGGGATACCGGGACACGGTGAACGCCCAGGGGCACAACCACGACTTCTTCTTCGCCAGCCTGGGCACGGACAGCCGTGGCTTCGCGTCGGCCCGGCACTTCCTCTTCGTCCGGGGCGACCGGCACTACTACGAGCTGACGGGAGAGAACCTGGTCGTGACCGAGGGGCCGCCTGACCCCACGGGCTCGGCGGGCCCGCCCAGCCCGGCGGGCGGGGCCGTCGCGGTGCCCGACCCGGCGGCGCAGCAGGGGCCCGTGCCGCTGTCGGTGCCGGGCTGGACCGACTCGCCCCAGGGCCAGGAACGGCTGGCCCGTGACCGGGACCTGATAGCGAGGTACAGCGGGCTGCGCCATGTCGTCCGCTCGGACCGGATCGCGGTGACCGGCCAGGTGGTCTGGGCCGGCCGGGTCCCGGTGACCCTGCATGTGCTGTACCCGTCCTCGGCGCACACCACCGACGGGCTGCTGAAGGTGACCGTCGCGGGGAACCAGACCCTCGAGGTCAGTCTGACCGGCGACCGGTCCGGCGACCTCGCCTTCGCGCTCAAGGCGGTGGAGTCCATCGCGCAGTGCGCGGCCGACATCCACCACCGGGCCCTGCACCGGTCCGCCGGTCCGCCCGCCCGGGGCGGGCAGAACGGACCGCGGCCATGAGCACGACCACGAACCGGCGCACCCTCGCCCTGACCCATCGTGAACCGCCCGCCTTCCTGGGCGAGTCGGTGGGCTCGTCGCTCGGTGCGCTCCAGCACCGCCAGTCCGCCTGGCTGGTCTCGCGCAGCATCTCCGCCCCGGCGTTCACCCGCCGGCTGCTCGCGCGGGAGCCGGGCTTCGGCACGCTGGCGTCGTCACAGCTGGGCGCGGCCTCCGAGGTACTGACGTTCCGGCTCGGCCATGTGCAGCGCTGGCGGCTGCTGTGGGTGGTGTCCACCGACGGGCCCAGCCAGTTCACCGACGAGCGGACGGTCCGCGTGGGCGTCAGCGAGGAGACCACCCGGGAGCTGGCGAGCACCATCGGCCTGGAGGCGAAGCTGGACATCCCCTTCCTCGCCGCGCAGGCCAGCGCGCAGTGGTCCCGACTCACCAGGTCGACCATCTCGGTGAACACGGAGTCCGAGTTCACGCGGACGCTGTCGTACGACGTCCCCGAGGGCGGCCTGGACATCGCGCTGTGGCAGCTGGAGTCGCAGCTCGTCAGGCGTCTCGAGCTGCGGGCCGGTGCCGTTCTGCCGCCGGATCCGATGCCGCGCTGGGTCGAACTGGCGGTGACCGCCCGGGCCGGGAGCCGGGTGATCACCGTTCCGACGAACGTGGTCCGGGTGCTGACCAGGAGGGCACCGGGAGCCGCGGGCGGCGCCGCCGGGACGTGAGTCCGCGCACGGTGGCGGACTCACGTCCCGGCGCCCGGTCAGCGGATGGGACGGTGGACGTTCGTCCGCTCGCTGGGTCCCGGTGTGGTGTCGGCGATCCAGGGGCCGTCCCCGGACGGGTCGACGATGCCGTGCTCCAGCCACTCGTAGGTGCCGGCCATGACGCCCTTGACGACCTTGCCGTCCACGTCGTCGGTGTTGCTCCACAGCCGGCCGAAGAGCTCGTCGACGCGGATCCGGGACTGGCGGCAGAAGGCGTCGGCGAGCTGGTAGGCCTCGCGGCCGTTCTCGCCGCGCGAGCGCAGCATTTCGGCGCGCACGCAGGCCGCGCTCATCGCGAACAGCTCCGCGCCGATGTCGACGATCCGGCCGAGGAAGGCCTGCTTGGTCTCCATCCGGCCCTGCCAGCGGGACATGGCGTAGAAGGTGGAGCGGGCGAGCTTGCGGGAGTGCCGCTCGACGTGACGCAGATGCGGGGAGAGATCGATGCCGTGCTTGAACTCCGCGTAGGAGGACGGCAGTTGACCCGGTCCCGCCACCAGTTTCGGCAGCCACTTGGCGTAGAAGACGCCCGCGTTCGCGCCCGCCCGCGCCTTGTCCTGGAGGGACTTGTCGGGGTCGATCAGGTCGCCGGCGACCGAGAGGTGGGCGTCGACGGCCTCACGCGCGATCAGCAGGTGCATGATCTCCGTCGAGCCCTCGAAGATGCGGTTGATCCGCAGGTCGCGCAGGACCTGCTCGGCGGGGACGGCCTTCTCGCCGCGGGCGGCCAGCGAGGCCGCTGTCTCGAAGCCGCGGCCGCCGCGGATCTGGACCAGCTCGTCGGCCATGCGCCAGCCCAGCTCGGAGGCGATGAGCTTGGCCAGCGCGCCCTCGATCCGGATGTCGTTGCGGTCCTCGTCCGCCATCTGGGAGGACAGGTCGAGCACCGCCTCCAGGGCGAAGGTGGTCGCCGCGATGAAGCTGATCTTCGCGCCGACGGCCTCGTGGTGGGCGATCGGCCTGCCCCACTGCTCACGGGCCGCGGACCATTCACGGGCGATCTTCAGGGACCACTTGCCCGCCGCCACGCAGGACGCGGGCAGCGAGAGCCGTCCCGTGTTGAGCGTGGTCAGGGCGATCTTCAGACCCACGCCCTCGGGGCCGATGCGGTTCGCGGCTGGGACCCGGACCTGGTGGAAGCGGGTCACGCCGTTCTCGATGCCGCGCAGGCCCATGAAGGCGTTGCGGTTCTCGACGGTGATGCCGGGCGAGTCCGCCTCCACGACGAAGGCGGTGATGCCGCCCCGGTGGCCCTCGCTCTTCGGCACCCGGGCCATCACGACCAGCAGGTCGGCGACCACACCGTTGGTGGTCCACAGCTTCACCCCGTCGAGGACGTAGTCGTCCCCGTCCGGCACCGCGCTCGTCGCGAGCCGCGCCGGGTCGGAGCCGACGTCCGGCTCGGTGAGGAGGAAGGCGCTGATGTCGGTGCGGGCGCAGCGCGGCAGGAACCGCTGCTTCTGTTCCGGGGTGCCGAACAGCTTCAGCGGCTGCGGGACGCCGATCGACTGGTGCGCCGAGAGCAGCACGCCGACCGCGGGGCTGGCGGAGCCCACCAGGGCCAGCGCCTTGTTGTAGTACACCTGGGTGAGGCCGAGGCCGCCGTACTTGGGGTCGATCTTCATGCCGAGGGCGCCGAGCTCCTTGAGCCCGTTGATCACCTCGTCGGGGATGCGGGCCTCACGCTCGATGAGGGCCGAGTCCACCTTCGCCTCGCAGAAGGCGCGCAGTTTCGTCAGGAACTGCTCACCGCGCCGGACGGCCTCGTCGGTGGGCAGCGGGTGGGGATGGATGAGGTCCAGCCGGAAGCGGCCGAGGAACAGTTCCTTGCCGAAGCTGGGCTTGCGCCAGTCCTGCTCCCGCGCTGCCTCGGCGACCTGGCGCGCCTCGCGCTCGGTGACAGTGGGTTTCTTGAGGGGTGGTGCGGACATGAGGCTCACCTCGCCGCGAATCGGGATCTCGGGCCACATTGGTTACCGATGGGTGCTACCCGATCGTTGGTACCCGATCCGGGGCGAGGTGGCCACCCCACGCGCGTGGGTCCGGCCGGTGCCGGAGGCGTACGGCTCCGGTCCGGGTGGCCTGATCCCTTCCCGGCTCGGCACCCGCTCCGCCGCCGGGGACGCACCCGGCGTCGGGGCGCGGCTTGCGCCGAACGAGTGGCGGCCGCGGGGGCCGGAAAAGCTTGCCGTACTCTTCTCCACCAATCCCCCACAACTCGCTGTCGAAGCGCTTCGACAACCTATGGACACCCACCCCCGCTAGAGCTACTGTCGAACCACCCTCACCCGCCCCTGTTCGCCCTGCGCACTGTCGAAGCGCTTCACAAACTTGGAGAGCTGGATGGTCACCCTCGCCGAGGTCGCCCAGCACGCCGGAGTCTCGGCGAGCACGGTGAGCTATGTCCTCAGTGGCAAGCGGTCCATCTCCACGAACACCCGGCAGCGGGTCGAACAGAGCATCCGGGAGCTCGGCTACCACCCGAACGCGGGTGCCCGCGCACTGGCCAGCAGCAGGTCCAACATCATCGCGCTGATGATCCCGCTGCGCACCGACATGTACGTGCCGGTGATGATGGAGATCGCCATCGCGGTGGCCACCACCGCACGCACGCACGGGTACGACGTCCTGCTGCTCACCGGCGAGGAGGGTCCCGACGCCGTCCGCCGCGTCACCGGCAGCGGGCTCGCCGACGCGATGATCCTGATGGACGTCGAACTCGACGACGAACGGCTGCCGCTGCTGCGCTCCACCGACCAGCCGTCCGTGCTGATCGGACTGCCCGCCGACACCTCCGGTCTGACCTGCGTCGATCTGGATTTCGCGGCGACCGGCGCGCTGTGCGTGGAGCATCTGGCGACGCTGGGGCACCGTGACATCGCTGTCATCGGCGAGGCACCGGCCGTCTACGAACGGCACACCGGCTTCGCCGAGCGCACGCTCGACGGACTCCGGTACCGGGCGAAGGAGTTGGGCCTGCGGCTGCTGCACCGCCCGTGCGAGGGCGGGTACGACGCGATGGCCGTGACCCTGGCCCGGGTCCTCGACGAGCGTCCGGGCACCACCGGGTTCGTCGTGCAGAACGAGTCGGCGGTCGAGCCGCTGCTCGCGCTGCTGCGCCAGCAGGGCCGGGCCGTACCGGAGGACGTGTCGGTGGTGGCCATCTGCCCCGACCAGGTCGCCGTCCAGGCCTCGGTGCGGCTGACGTCGGTCGCCATCCCCGCGCAGGAGATGGGCCGGCACGCCGTGGAACGCCTCGTCGCCAAGCTGGAGGGGCACGGCAGCGACGAAGTCGTGCTGATCGCGCCCGAGCTGACGGTCCGGGCGAGCACGGGACCGGCGCCCACCGCCTCCTGACCCACCCCGCTTCTCCGCACCCACCCGGTTCTTCCGTACCCGCCCGGCTCCTCCGTACCCCGGCTCCTCCGTACCCATCCGGCTCTTCCGCCGTCGCGCCCGCTGCCAGGGCACCGCCATGTCTGCACTCCTTCAAGGAGCAACCTCACATGAACCAGCCTGCCGAGAACCAGCCTCAGGTCAGCCTCGCGCAGTCGTCGCCCACGGTCGGCACCTTCCGTGAGCACGGCGGCGCCCTGGAGTGGAGCGGCCGCCAGGAGACCCTGCGGGTCGAGCCGTGGGGTCCGGACGCCGTCCGGGTGCGCGCCCGGCTCGGCGGGCCGATCCTCGAAGGGCTGCCGGGCGCGCTGCTCGACGAGCCGCCGGCCACCGAGAGCACCGTCAAGATCACCGATACCGAGGGCCAGTTGACCGTCGGCACCCTCACCGTCGAGGTGAGCGCCGAGGGTGTGATCCGGTTCCTGCGGACGGACGACCGCACGGAGATCCTGGCCGAGGAGCGCGCCCACTTCTGGTGGCCGGGCACCCGCCTGTACACGGCCGTCGGCAACGGCCACCACCGCCTGGAGCAGCGCTTCGCCGCCTACGACGACGAGAAGCTGTACGGCCTCGGCCAGCACCAGCACGGCCGCCTGGACCAGAAGGGCCTGGTCCTGGACCTGGTCCAGCGCAACGCCGAGGTGGGCATCCCGGTGCTCACCTCCAGCCGCGGCTACACCCTGCTGTGGAACAACCCGGCGATCGGCCGGGTGGAGCTGGCCGGCAACGGCACCCGCTGGGTCGCGGACTCGGCCCGGCAGATCGACTACTGGATCACCGCAGGGGCCCCGGCCGACGCCCAGCGCCGCTACAGCGCGGCCACCGGCCGCACCCCGATGCTGCCGGAGTGGGCGGCGGGCTTCTGGCAGTGCAAGCTGCGCTACCGCACCCAGGACGAACTGCTCGGCGTGGCACGGGAGTACAAGCGCCGGGGCCTGCCACTCGACGTCATCGTGTGCGACTTCTTCCACTGGACCCACCTGGGCGAGTGGAAGTTCGACCTGGCCGAGTGGCCCGACCCGGCGGCGATGGTCCGCGAACTGGACGAGCTGGGCGTCAAGTTGGTGGTGAGCGTGTGGCCGTCCGTGTCGCCGCTGAGCGAGAACCATCCGGTGATGGAGCAGCGCGGCTGGTTCATCGGCACCCAGTACGGCCCGATGGCCCACGCCGACTGGCCGGACAAGGGCGTCGCGTCGACGGTCCAGGTGGCGTTCTACGACGCGACGAACCCCGACGCCCGGGAGTTCGTGTGGTCGAAGATCCGCGACAACTACCTGACCCCGTACGGGATCACGGCCTTCTGGCTGGACGCCTGCGAACCGGAGCTGAAGCCCGGCTTCCAGGAGAACCTGCGCTACTGGGCGGGTCCGGGCCTGGAGGTCGGCAACATGTACCCGGCCGAGAACGCCCGCACCTTCTACGAGGGTCTGCGCGCCTCCGGCGAGGACGAGATCATCAGCCTCAACCGCTCGGCGTGGGCGGGCAGCCAGCGCTACGGCGCCGCCCTGTGGTCCGGTGACATCGGCACCGACTTCGCGACCCTGCGCCGGCAGATCGCGGCGGGCCTGAACACCGCCCTGTCGGGCATTCCGTGGTGGAACACCGACATCGGCGGCTTCCACGGCGGCGACCCGAGCGACCCGGCGTACCAGGAGGTGATGGTCCGCTGGTTCCAGTTCGGCGCGCTGTCCCCGCTGATGCGGCTGCACGGCTTCCGCGACCCGGGCATGCCGCTGGGCCCGGACATGACCGGCGGCCCGAACGAGGTGTGGTCGTACGGTGAGGCGGCCGGCGCGGTGCTGGAGAAGTACCTGCGGCTGCGCGAGCGGCTCAAGCCGTACGTCCTGCGGGTGATGCGGGAGGCCCACGAGGAGGGGCTGCCGCCGATGCGGCCGCTCTTCCTGGAGTTCCCGGACGACCAGGCGACCTGGTCGGTGGACGACTCCTACCTCTTCGGCCGGGACCTGCTCGTCGCCCCGGTGCTGACGGCGGGCGCCACGGCCCGCACGGCCTACCTCCCGGCGGGCGCGACCTGGACGGACGCGTGGACGGGCGAGACGTACGAGGGCGGCGCGGCCGTGACCGTCGACGCCCCGCTGGACCGCCTCCCGCTGTTCCTGCGGGACGGGGCGCGGCTGCCGGTGACGGAGTAGCCGCACGGGGAGGGGAAGAGGGGCGGCCGGTCCCGGACCAGGGGAGGGACCGGCCGCCCGTGGATCCTGAGTGACCGGTGCCGCGGGCCGAGGTCGACCGGGCGCAGGGGTCCCGGCCGGCCTCGGCGCGCCCCGGGTCAGCTGCTGCTGACGGTCAGGTTGTTCGTCACGAAGTCCAGCCCGCCCGAGGACGAGGTGATCTCGAAGCCGAACTGCACGTCCCCGATGGTCTCGTTGCCGAACCAGCCCTTCGTGTCCTTGATCCACTTGAGGATCGGCAGGACGTTGACGGTGCCGGACGACGAGTCGGACGTACGCAGGAACGAGAACACCTCGTTCGCGCCGTTGTTGCCCTTGTAGACGGTCCAGGTGTGGCCGCCGAGGGTGACGTTGCCCTGCGAGGTGCCGAGCGGGCCGACGGCGCCGTTGTAGTTCACCCAGAGCATGATCTCGTAGTCGTAGTCCGTGTCCCAGATGTCGTACGACGTGTTGTAGGCGCCGGACGACGGGACCGTGACGTTGTAGCTGCTGGACAGCGAGCCGAGCGAGGTGATCGTCTTGTTGATCACCTTCTTGGAGTTGGGGTACGACTTGATGCCGCCGGTGTTGGGGTGGTTGGCCCAGACGCCCCAGTTGGTACCGGAGTTGGCCCAGACGCACTGGCTGCCGGCGCCGGAGCCCCAGATGTTGTTGTAGAGCGTGTAGCCGTTCAGGCTGGTGTTGCCCCACTGGTCGCAGGAGTTCCAGACGGCGGCCGAGGCGGGGGCGGAGGCCAGTCCGACGGTGACGCCGAGAGCGAGTGCGGGGGCGAGCAGGGCCTTGGCGACCCTGCTCGGGATACGTGTTGCCATGGTGTCCCTTCCATGGGTGGGGGGAGTGACTGCGGCTACCACGTCCCCGAGGTGAGGACGTGGTCTTCTCCGGCGACCAGGTCGAGCGGCGATGCGCCGCCGGAGGAAGTCCGGACTTCGATGCGGTGACCGCGCCGCGGCCGCAGGACGGCCCGGCTGCCGTCGGGACCCCAGGAGAGGTCGAGTTCGGCGCCGAACCGGGTGCGTACGCCCCGCAGTTCCCCCGACGGGAGCCCCGGGGGAAGCGCCGGCAGCAGGACCAGCCGGTCGGGGGTCGACTGGACGAGCATCTCGATCAGCACGGCGGGGAGGGTGTGCGCGGCGTCGGCGTTGTACACGTCGCGGCGGGGGTAGTGGGCGCTCATCAGGGAGGCGTGGAAGAAGTCGCCGTCCAGGACCTCGCCGAGGGCGTGGGCGACCCGCCGGCCGTCCCGCAGACGGGCCGCGATCAGCGCGTGGTGCAGGTGGCCGTGCGCGGAGTCGTTCTCGGCGCCGCGCAGTTCGAGGGCGCGGCGGGCGGCGGCGGCCGGCCCCGGGGTGTCGTAGGGGTTGATCTCGTCGAGGGGCCAGACGCCGTAGAGGTGGCTCAGATGGCGGTGGTCGTAGGTGTCGTCGAGGCCGGGCCTGGCCCATTCGGCGAGGGCGCCGTCGGAGTTGATCCGGTGCGGCGGGAGGCGGTCGGCGAGGGCACGCCAGCGGTCCGCCTCGGCGGAGCCCGGGTGGTGGCCGGCGGCGGTCAGCAGCGCGTGCCGGGCCGCCGAGAGGTCCATGGCCGCGTTCACGGCGCCCCAGCTGCCGCCCGTGGGCCGGTTCTCCGGCGAGTAGGAGGGGACGACGACGAGCGGGCCGTCGGGGTCGTCGGGGTCGGTGCGGGTGAGGAAGTCCTCGTAGAACCGGGCGACTTCGGCGAGGGCGGCGACGGTGCGCGGGTCGCGTTCGCCGCGGGTCTCGTCGTGGTCGACGAGGGGTTTGAGCAGCCAGTCGGCGCCGGCCGTCCACAGGTGGAGCGGGTATTCGCGGCTGAAGTGGTACGCCAGCCCGGACTCGCCGTCGGAGTGCGCGGGCGCGACCGCGCCCCGGGCGCCGAAGACCGCGCGGGCGTTCTCCCGCCAGTCGTCCAGCTGCCGGTGGATCAGGGAGGCCAGCGCGTCGGTGACCTCGGGGAGCGCGGCGGCCGCGGCGGAGGCCGTCTGGAGGTTGACGTTGGCGTCGTTGGTGAACGCCCCGGCCCAGGCGGTGTCCCAGTCGCCGGTCCACAGTCCCGGCAGGCGGGGCGGGTTGAGGCCGGAGGAGGAGAGGAGGTGGTAGCGCCCCGCCGCGAAGAGCCGCTCGAGCAGCGCCCTGCTGCGGGGGCGTTCCAGCAGCTCGGAGCCGGGGAGCCCGCGCTCCTCCGGCTCGGCGTGGAGGTCGAGGGTGACGCGCTCGTAGGCGGTGCGGTGGAGGGGGAGGTGGCGGGCGAGCAGGTCGTCGTAGAGGTGCGGCAGCTCGTTCAGGGCGCGCTGTTCCCCGGTGACGTCCAGTTCGCCGGTGTGTCTGCGGACCCGGGTGAGCAGCAGCACGGACTCCGCGCCGGTGACCCGCACGCCGGGGTGCGTGAGCCGGGTGCGGCCGCCGGTGACGACGACGAGGGTCACGCCCGTGTAGGCGCGGTCGCTGTCGGGATAGCGGGCGCGCAGTGTGAGCAGGGCGCCGTCCGGGGTGAGGACGGATCCCTGGCCGACGGCGAGGCCGGCGGGTGCGCCCGGCAGCCGGTGGTCCAGGTAGATGTCCAGGTCGAGGCCGGTGACCTGGTGGACGATCACGTCGTCGGCGCGGGAGACGAAGACCCGGCTGGTGCCGCCCCGGCAGGTGGCGGTGGCCTCGCCGGTGGTGAAGTCGACGGTCCGCAGACGGTAGTGGCGCGGCTCGTCCGAGGGCGCTGTCAGCCGTATCTGGAAGGCCGGGTGGAAGGGCTGGACCCATTGCAGGGGCCGGTGGTCGGTGAAGCTTTCGGCGGCCTCCCACTCTCCGGCCAGCAACTTGTCCTGGAGGGCGGGGAGCTCGGCGGCGAGCTCCGGCGGACGGGCGTGTTCGGCGCCGTTGGGGCGGACCAGGGTGTGGTGGGTGACGACGACCCGGTCGTCGTACGGATCACCGAACGTGAGGGTGCCGTGCCGGCCGTTGCCGCTGAGGAAGGCGTCCTCCCAGCGGTCGGCGGGCCGGTACTCGTGCGTTCCGTGCACGGGGCGGTCGGTGCTCGGGAGGACGGGGTGCGCATGCGACGAGGTGCGGGTCATGAGCGCAACACCACCACGCCGTGGCGGCCCAGCGTGATCTCGTCCGTGAAGCGCGTCCCGGTCAGCAGGTCGTGGTGGGTGCCCGGGAGCCGGACGGTCACCGGCTCACGGCCGTGGTGGAGCAGGAACAGCAGGTCACCCCGGCGTACGGCCTCGACGTCCGGCGGGAGACCTTCGAGGACGGGCCGGGCGCCCGCGTCGGCGGCGATACGGGCGAGCAGCGCGCGGAAGGCGTCGGGCTCGGGGAGGGTGGAGACGTACCAGGCGCGGTCGTGACGCAGGACGGCGGGCAGTCCGTCGAGTTCGCCACCCTTGTAACGGGTTTCCACCGCGTCCGGTTCGGCTTCCAGCTCCTCCGACCACAGGGTCCCGCGGAAGCCGTCGGTCTCGACGCGCTCCCCCGCTTCCAGGGGCCACCACTCGTGCAGGGTGCGGATGCCGAACAGCTCGCGCAGCCGGGCGTCCATCCCGCCGGGGCGCACCCGGTCGTCCTCGTCGGCCACACCGGTCAGGAAGCCGGCCACGAGGGTGCCGCCGCCGCGGACGTACGCCAGCAGGTTGTCGATCGCCGCGTCCGTCAGTGCATACAGCTGGGGGACGACGACCAGCCGGTAGCCGCCGAGGTCGTGCCCGGGGTGGGCGAAGTCGGTGGTGAGCCGGCTCTCCCACAGGGCGCGGTGCCAGGCGTGCAGGACGGCCGGGTGGTCGACGTGGGTGGAGGGACGGCCGTCCTGTGCGCCGGCCCACCAGGCGTGCCAGTCGTGCAGAATCGCGACGTCCGCACTGATGTGACTACCCGTCACCTCGGGTCCGATCCGGGCGAGTTCGGCGCCCAGCTGCTTCACCTCCTGGAAGGTACGGCCCCGCTCCCCCGCGTGGCTGACCATCCCGGAGTGGAACTTCTCGGCACCCTGCCGGGACTGGCGCCACTGGAAGTAGCAGACGGCGTCCGCGCCGCGGGCCACGGCCTGGAGGGACCAGAGCCGGTTGAGGCCGCGCGGCTTGGGGTGATTCACCCCGCGCCAGTTGACCGGTCCTGCCGCCTGTTCCATCAGCATCCAGGGGCCGCGCGCCTGGGAACGGGTCAGGTCCTGCACGAGTGCCCCGTGCTGGGCGCCCAGCGGGTCGCGGGGATCGGGGTAGAGGTCGACGGAGACGACGTCCTCCTCCTCGGCCCAGCGCCAGGCGTCCTGGCCGAAGAAGAGCGGCATGAAGTTGGTGGTGACCGGGATGTGCGGGGTGTGCCGGGCGACGATGTCCCGCTCGGCGAGGTAGCACTCCAGGAGCATGTCGGAGGTGAAGCGCCGGAAGTCCAGCACCTGACCGGGGTTCTTCAGGTAGTGGGGGCGGCGGGCGGGCAGCACGGTGTCCCAGCTGTCGTAGCCCTGGCTCCAGAAGTCCGTGCCCCAGGCGGTGTTGAGGGCGTCCAGGGTGCCGTACTTCTCGCGCAGCCAGCGGCGGAAGGCGACGGCCGCCTCGTCGCCGTGGTCGGCCGTGCAGTACTCGTTGTTGATGTGCCACATCGTGAGGGCGGGGTGGCCGCCGTAGCGGGCGGCCAGGTCCTCGGTGATGGCGGCGGCGTGCCGGCGGTAGGTGGCGCTTGAGTGCGAGAAGTGCTGTCGTCCGCCCCACCACTCGACGTCGCCGTTCTCGTCGCGGGGCAGGGTGTCCGGGTACAGCCGGCCCAGCCAGGGGGGCGGGGCGGAGGTGGGGGTGGCGAGGACGACGCCGATGCCGTTCGCGTGCATCAGGTCCATCAGCGTGTCGAGCCAGCCGAACTCCCGTGCGCCCGGCTCGGGTTCGAGCCGGGACCAGGAGAAGACGCCGAGGGTGACCGAATTGACGCCGGCGTCCCGCATGAGCCGGACGTCCTCGTGCCAGGTCTCCTCGGGCCACTGCTCGGGGTTGTAGTCGCCGCCGAAGAGGATGCGGCCGCGGGTGGCGTCGGCGAGACCGGGCCGGTCGGCGGCGGTCATCGGACGGGCTCCCCGTACTGGATGCCCCGGCCGTTGGTGGCGATGTACACCCGGCCGTGGATCCGCGGGTCGGCGGCGATGGTCGCGCCGATCCAGCCCCACTGGTGCCGGTCGTCGTTGATCCGCGCCCAGGTCCGCGCGCCGTCGTCGGAGCGGTAGACGGCGGTGATCGCCTCCGTGGAACCGACCTGGTAGACGGCCGGGTACGCGGCGCCCTCGGCGGCCTTCCCGAAGGCGACGGTGTACGAGGCCCAGCAGCTCGTCGACTTGGTGAAGCCCGCGCCGCCGTCGGTGGACCGGTACAGCCCGTTCCCCTTGGTGCTCAGCCAGAGGTCGCCGGAGCGCCCCGGGGCCGCGGCCAGCTGGAACTGGCTGTCGCCGGACGGCAGTCCGCCCGCCCGCGCGGTGAAGGTGAGGCCGGCGTCGGTACTGGCGAACAGGGTTCCCGTGTCGGTGTCGTACGCGTAGAAGCGTGCCGGGTCGGCCGGGTCGGCGAGCGGGGTGGCGCCCTTGGGGAAGGAGGGGACCTCTGACCAGCTCGCCCCGTTGTCCGTGGAGCGCTGGGCGGAGTACTTGGTGCCGTCCCAGTGCACGAAGCTCCACAGCAGGACGCTGCCGTCGGTGTTCGTGGCGATGGGCCCCGGTGCGTCCTCGGCGAGAGCGGGCTGGGCCGCGAAGGGCGCCCAGGATCTGCCGCCGTCGGCGGACCATGCGCCGTTGCCGTGGTCTCCCCAGCCGGTGCGGACCACGTACGACGGCCTGTCCGCGGCCTGCGCGAGTCCCGTCACCGTCCCGAACACGGGGTTCGTCGCCATGCCCCGGGACGGCGAGGCCGTGAGCCGCTCGTGGTACATCACCCCGACGTCCCCGAGGCCGCTGATCAGGTGCGCCTCCCCGGTCGGGGGCGAGATCAGCTGCCGTACGGAGGTCTCCTCCAGGCCGCGGATCTGCGGGGCCCAGTGCTTCAGGTCCCGGGTGCCGTAGAGCGTGGCCCCGGTGCCGAAGACGACGTGCTTCGAGTCGTACGGGTCGACGGCGACGGCCTGGATCCACCAGCCGAACTTCGGTGCGTCGGTGCCGAAGGTGAGGAACGGGGTCTCGGACACGTCGAGGACCGCGGTGTCCTTGAGCGACGTCCAGGTGCGGCCGCCGTCCGTGGTCCGGTACAGGGTGTCCACCGCCGACCAGCGGTTGTTGGTGGAGACGACGACGGTGCCGGGGCGCCGGGCGTCCACGGCGACGCCGCCGTAGCCGAAGGTGTCACCGGCGGCGGGCCGGACCGGGGTGACGTCGGTCCACCTGCCGCTCGCGGTCGCCAGCTTGTGCACGCTGCCGTCCGCCTGGCCGTTGGGGCCGGGTGCGTCCGCGTACGTCACGTACAGCTCGCGGGTGTGGCGGTCGTGGGCGGCGCGGACGGGCACCTTGGCCGAGCTGCCGGTGGGCCGGCCGGGGACGGCCTCCCAGGTGGTGCCGTCGGCGGTCCGGTAGAGGTTGGCGCTCGTCCCGTCGGAGTCGCCCCAGCCGGCGTAGAGGGTGCGGCCGGCGGCGACGAGCAGGGTGACGCCCTGGCCGCTCGCGCTCGGCGTGCCCGGGAAGCCGTCGGCGGCCGCCCAGGTGGCGCCCCGGTCGGTGGACCTGAGGAGCCCGTCGTGCCGGGTCCCCAGCCAGAGGGTGTCGCTGTCCCGCGGATCGACCAGCAGCCGCTCCCCCGCGCCCCGGCCGTCCTCGTTGCCGCCGAGCTTCACGGTGAGGTCGCTGCGGGTCCAGGTGGCGCCGCGGTCCTCGGAGCGCAGGACGGCTCCGTTGCCCGCCCAGGACTGGGCGTAGGTGCCGAGGGCGAGGTAGAGGCGGTCCGGGTGCGCGGGGTCGACGGCGAGGGCCTCCACGCCGAGGAGGTTCCAGTCGTCCCAGCCGAGGTGGTCGGTGAGCGGGGTCCAGCGGGCCGCGCGGTCGTCCCAGCGGTAGGCGCCGCCGATGTCGGTACGGGCGTAGGCGAGACCCCGGACGGCCGGATGGAAGAGCACACCGGTGACGAATCCGGTGCCGCCGATCACGGCGTTGCGCCAGCGGTAGCCTCCGGCGGTTGAGCCGGGTCGGGTGGGCGCGGCTTGGGCTCGGTCCTGGGTGAGCGGGAGTGCGGTGAGCGTGGCGGCGGCTGCGGTGCCGGCGAGGAGGGTGCGGCGGGTGGGGTGCATGTTGGGGTACCTCGGTGGGTGAAGGTTGATGGGCCCGGGGTGTGTCGTTCGTCTGCGGGTGGTGGGGGCTGGTCACGCAGTTCCCCGCGCCCCTGGCAGGGCCGGTCGCGCCGGCCCGAGGGCGCGGGGCTGTGTCGATCTGCGGCTCCGCCGCGTGGGCGCGGCCAACCACGGCGAACCCGCGGCCGCCGTACCTCCCGCGCTCGCGACGGGGGACGTCAGCCCTTGACCGCCCCCGTGAGCATCCCCTTCTTGAAGTGCTTCTGGACGAACGGCGACAACACCGCCACCGGCAGCAGCGCCATCACCATGACCGCCATCTGCACGGCCAGCCCCGACAGCTGCCCCGTCTTGATCGCCTGCCCCAGCCCGACCGGCGCCTCCTGCTTCTGCACCAGCTGGATCATGACGTTCTGCAGCGGCATCATGTCCTGGTCGTTGAGGTACAGCGACGCGTTGAACCAGGCGCTCCAGTACCCGACGGCGTAGAACAGCGTGATGACGGCCAGCACCGCCCTGGACAGCGGCATGACGATCTGCCAGAGGATCCGCAGGTCCCCCGCCCCGTCGATCCGCGCGCTGTCGATGAGTTCCTGCGAGATCCCCATGAAGAAGCCGCGCAGGACCAGGATGTTGAACACGCTGATCGCGCTCGGGAGGATCAGCGCGAGGTAGGTGTCCATCAGGCCCAGGGACTGCACCAGCAGGTAGGTGGGGATCAGGCCCGCGCTGAAGAACATCGTCGCCAGCAGGATCATCAGGATCCAGCGGTGCCCGAGCGAGCCCGAGCGGGAGAGGCCGTAGGCGCACAGGACGGATACGCCCATCGAGAAGAGCGTGCCGACGAGGGTGATCAGGACGCTGATGACCGCGGCGCGGGTGACCTGTCCGCCGCTGAGCAGCTCCCGGTAGGCGATGAAGGTGATCCCCTTGGGGACCATCACCAGCCCGCCGGCCTCGTCGATGGTCTTGCGTGAGGAGAGGCTGGTGACGAGGACGATCCACAGCGGGAAGAGGATCGCCAGGCAGGCGAAGGACAGGGCGATGCCCTTGCCCGCGAGGCCGGCCCTGCTGGGCTCCTCCTCCCACACGGGCCGCGGCGGCGCCGCCCAGCGGCCGGGTGTGCGCACGGTCTTGTCGATCACGGTGGTCACTTCTGGTACACCCCCTGCTCGCCCATGAGATGGGCCACCTTGTTCGCGACGAGCACCAGGCCGAGGCTGATGACGCCCTTGATGAGACCGGCGGCGGCCGCGTAGCCGAAGTCCTGGTTGCGGACGCCGTTCCACCACACGAAGGTGTCCAGGACCTCCGACGCCCCTGGTCCGACCGCGTCGCGCTGCAGCAGGATCTGTTCGAAGCCGACCGTCAGCGCGTCCCCCACCCGCAGCACCAGCAGCAGCGCGATCACCGGGCGCAGGGCCGGAAGCGTCACGTGCCACATCCGGCGCCAGCGGTTCGCGCCGTCCATCGCGGCCGCCTCGTACAGGTCGGGGTTGACCGAGGCCAGCGCGGCGAGGAAGACGATGATGCCCCAGCCGGCGTCCTTCCAGACGCTCTGCGCGGTGATCAGGAACTTGAAGGTCTCCGGATCGGTCATGATGTCGATGCCGTCGTACCCGTGCTGCCGCAGCAGCTGCGAGAGGATCCCCGCGCCGCCGAACAACTGCTGGAACACGGCGATGACCAGCACCCAGGAGAAGAAGTGCGGCAGGTAGAGGATCGCCTGCGACACCGCCCGGACCCGGGGCCTGACCACGCTGTTGATGAGCAGCGCGAGCATGATCGGGATCGGGAAGTACAGCACCAGCTGGAGGAGGAACAGCACGAGGGTGTTTTGGACGGCCTCCCAGAAGGCCGAGTCCTCGAAGAGCCGCTGGAAGTTCTCCACACCCACCCAGGGGCTGTGGAAGATGGCGACGATCCCGTTGTCGCTGATGTAAGGGTCGTAGTCCTGGAAGGCGACCACGTTGCCGAGGATCGGCACGTAGTTGAAGAGCAGGATGAGGAGGACCGCCGGGAGGGTCATCAGCAGCAGGACGCGGTCCCGTCTGAGCCTGACCCGCAGACCCAGCTTCCCGGAGGACCGTTTCCCCTGGGGGCCGGTGGCGCCGCCGGGCGCCACCGGGGTCTTTCCCGACTCGTCGGCCTCGGTCCTGCTCCGAGGCACCGTGCTGTGCGACACGGCCGTTCTCCTTGCCTCGCCGCCGTCAGCTCGTCGCCGTGCCGTTGTCGTCGAGCAGCTTCTGGTACCAGGCGCGCAGCTCGTCGCCGCCCTTCTTCTTCCAGTCGGAGACGGCCGCCTGCATGTCGCTGATCTTCTTGCGGCCGCGGACGATGTCGTCCTCCAGCTGCTCGAAGTTGTTGGAGAGGTTGGTCCAGCGGCTCGGCTCGGTGATCTGCATGCCGTAGAAGGCCGACTTCTTGGTGAAGGCGCCCATCCGCTGCTGCCACTCGACCTGGCCCTTGGCGATGTCCGGGAAGTCGGGGTGGGCGATGGTCGACGCCGGGCTCGCGATCATCACGAAGGCATTGAGGACCTCCTGGTTGCCCTTGTCGTTCTTGACGGGCACCCCGTCCTTGACGCTGTAGTGCGTGCCCTCCACCCCGTAGTTGGTGAGCATGTACTCCTTGGTGCCGTACGGGGCGGCGGTGACGTTGGCGACGGCCAGCACCTCGCGGATGACGGCCTCGGAGGCCTTCTTGTTGACGAAGGCGAAGATGTTGGCCGGCTGGGTGGCGTAGATGACCGGGTCGGCGCCGCCGTGGCCGAAGATATCCATGCCCCAGATCCGGAAGTCCGGGTTCTGCGCGGCCTGCGAGGCCTGCTGCCCGTACCAGCTGGAGATGTCGTTGTTGTAGATGAGGAACTCACCGGCGGCGAACTTGGTGCTCGGGTCGACGGCCTGGCTCTTGCCCAGCTTGAAGTCCGGGTGCACGTAACCGGCGGCGAACAGCTTGCGGGTCCACTCCAGCGCTTCGAGGTAGGAGTCCAGCTCGATGCGGTTGACCAGTTTGTCGCCCTCGAGGATCCAGCCGAGCGGCTTCTCGCCGCCGGACGGCACTCCGAAGCTGTTGAACGCGGTCCACTTCATGTCGCCGCAGGCCCACACCTTGGCCTTGGCGTTGGTGATCTCCTTGGCCAGCGCGGTGAACTCGTCCGTCGTGGTCGGGACCTCGTAGCCGTTCTTGTCGAAGAGGTCCTTGCGGTAGAAGGGCACGATGTTGGCGACGTACGACGACGGCATCGGCAGACCGCGCAGCTTGCCGCCGAAGAGGGAGCGCTGCCAGGCGTCGGTCGGGATCGCCGCGAGGTTCGGGTACTCCTTGACCTTGTCGCCGGACAGGTAGGGGCCCAGGTCGGCGAACTTGCCGAGGATGGCGCTGGGTATCTTGCCGCCCATGTTCCAGCCGGGGACGACCACCACGTCCGGCACGTCGCTGGAGGCGAGCACGGCGCCGAGCTTCTGGTCGTAGGTGTTGCCGTCCTGGTTCTGCCAGACGACGTCGACGCCGATGAGGGCGTTCATCGCCGTGTAGTAGGCGTTGTCGCCCTTCGGCGGCGAGCCCCAGAACGGCGACATCACGGTGATCTTGCCGCCCTTGCCGAGCTTCTCCGGCACCGAGGTCTTCAGGACGGCGAGGTCGAGCTTGCTGGTGAAGCCGACCGAGGAGCCGTTCTTCGACGGGATGTCGGGCGTCACCACGTTGCCGGCCACGTAGGCGGGCAGGATCTTCTTGGCGTCCTTGCCCGAGGTGGTGCCGTCGCGCGAGCCGCTGTCCGTACCGCCGCAGGCGGCAAGCAACGGCATCCCTCCCGCCACCGCGGCGGTGGCGACCGCCGTCGAGGCGAGGAAGCTTCTCCGGCTGGGCCCGGAGGGACCAGAAGAGAGGGAAGCGGCGTTCGGCGTCATTGCGTCAACCCTTCATGGCGCACCAGGACACCCGGCGGTGGCCGTCGGCTGCGGTGTCTCGAGTGGAACTGGCTGAGCCGAAGCGGTCCTCCGACGATGTTTCGCTCTTTCCCAGTCGAAGCGCTTCGATGTTGCTGCGAGGTTAAGTGAACACCCTGGGGTGCACAAGGGTCGCTCCCAACATTCCTCCGAGGTATCCGGGGCGACCTCTCCTTATGCGCTGCTTGAAATAGCGGTGAAGTCCCCTTGACACCCGCCCCACCGTCGAATGAGCATCGAAGCGCTTCGAAAGAGCCTTCCCGCTCCACCGCAAAGGGATCCCCACGTGACCGCACACACGCCGCCCACGCCGCCTTTCCGCGATCCGCAGCTGCCGTTCGCGAAGCGCATCGACGATCTGCTGTCCCGGCTGACCCCCGAGGAGAAGGTCTCCTTCCTGCACCAGTTCGCACCCGCCGTCGAGCGGCTCGGCATCGCCGCCTTCCGCACCGGCCAGGAGGCGCTGCACGGCGTCGCCTGGATGGGTCCGGCGACGGTGTTCCCGCAGGCCGTGGGACTGGGCGCGACCTGGAACACCGACCTGGTACGCCGGATCGGCGAGGCGGTGTCCAAGGAGGTCCGGGCGATGCGCGCCCGCGACGAGCGGGTGGGCCTGAACGTCTGGTCCCCCACGGTCAACCTGTTGCGCCACCCGCTGTGGGGCCGTAACGAGGAGGGCTACTCCGAGGACCCCCGGCTGACCTCCGCCATCGCCACCGCGTACACGCACGGTCTGCGCGGTGATCATCCGACGTACTGGCGCACGGCCCCGGTCCTCAAGCACTGGCTGGCCCACAACAACGAGACCGGCCGGGACGTCACCTCGTCCTCGGTCCGTCCGCGCGTGCTGCACGAGTACGACCTGCGCGCCTTCCGGGCGACGGTCGAGGCGGGCGCGGTGGCCGGGGTGATGCCGGCGTACAACCTGGTCAACGGCCGCCCCAACCATGTCTCGCCGTATCTGCGCGAGCAGCTGCGCGCCTGGACCGACGAGGAGCTGCTGGTCTGCTCGGACGCGGGCGCGCCCTCCAACCTGGTGGACTCCGAGCACTACTTCGACACCCACGAGGAGGCGACGGCGGCCGCGCTCGTGGCCGGCGTGGACAGCTTCACCGACCACGGCACCGACGGCTCGAAGATCGTCGCCCGGGTCGAGGGGGCGCTGGAGCAGGGCCTGCTGACCCCGGCCGACGTCGACGCGGCGGTCCGCCGCCAGCTCTCGGTCCGCTTCCGGCTGGGCGAGTTCGATCCGCACTACGACCCGTACGCCGGCACCGGCGAATTCGACTCCCCCGCCCATCGCACGCTCGCCGGGGAGGCCGCCGAGCAGGCGATCGTCCTGCTGCGCAACGACGGTGTGCTGCCACTGGCCGCCGACACCCGGATCGCGGTGGTCGGCCTGCTCGCCGACGAGTGCAAGCTCGACTGGTACAGCGGCACACTGCTGCACCGCTCCACCCCGCTGGAGGGCCTGTACGAGCGGTTCGGCGCCGAGCGCGTGGAGTTCGCGGAGGGCGTGGACCGGGTCCTGCTCAAGACCTCCGCGGGCACGTTCCTGAAGGTCCCCACCGCCCCCGAGGCCACCGACGAGGTGCGCGGCGCGGAGGGCGCCCTCGACCCGGCGCTGCTCGCGGGCCGCACCGACCTCCCGCCGCTGACCACGGACGCGACGGGTACGGAGCTCGCGCTCGTCGACTGGGGCGAGGGCGTACTGACCCTGCGCGCGCCCGACGGGCGCTACCTCTCCGTCGCCGAGGACGGCTACCTGCGCGCCTCCGCCGACCAGCCCGGCGGCTGGGTCGTCCAGGAGACGTTCCGCCTGGTCCCGCGGGCGGACGCCGACGGGAACACCTCCGGGAACACCCAAGGGAACGGTCACCTCCTGCTGCATCTGGGTACGGGTCGCCATGTCCGTGTCGCCGCCGACGGCGTCAGGGTTGCCGGGCCGGACGAGGAGAATCCCGAGGTCGTCGAGGTCATCGTCGTCGAATCCGGCGAGGACGCGGTGACCCGCGTCACGGCCGGGGCCGACGTGGTCGTGGTCGTGGCGGGCAACGACCCGCACATCAACGGCCGGGAGACCGAGGACCGCACCACGCTGCGACTGCCGGCCCACCAGGAGCGGCTGCTGGCGGCCGCCCGGGCGGCGAACGCGCGCACGGTGCTGGCCCTGGTGTCGGCGTATCCGTACGCGGTCGAGCCGGGCCCGCTGTCCGCCGTGCTGTGGACGGCGCACGGCGGCCAGGCCGCGGGCACCGCTCTCGCGCGGGTCCTGGCCGGTGACGTCTCCCCGGCCGGACGCCTCCCGCAGACCTGGTACGCCGCCGACGCCGATCTGCCCGACCTCCTCGACTACGACGTGATCGGCGCCCGTCAGACGTACCTCTACTTCGAGGGCACCCCGCTGTTCCCGTTCGGGCACGGCCTGTCGTACGCGTCTTTCTCCTACGCGGACCTGGCGGTGCGCGTCGAGGAGGGCACGGCGCACGTCTCCTGCACGGTCACCAACACCGGGGAGCTGACGGCCGACGAGGTCGCCCAGCTCTACACCCGCGCCGTGGACCCCTCGGTCACCCGGCCGCGCCGCGAGCTGCTCGACCACCGCCGGGTCACCCTCGCCCCGGGCGCGAGCGCGGAGCTCTCCTTCGACGTCCCGCTGTCCGCCTTCGCCTTCTGGGACGTGGCGCAGGGCCGGTGGCGTCTGGAGTCCGGCCCGTACGACCTCCTGGTCGGCGCGTCCAGCACGGACGTCCGGCTGCGGACGACCGTCACGCTGGAGGGCGAACCGTCCGCCCCGCGCCCGGTGCGCCTGCGCGGTCTGGAGGCCGCCGACTTCGACGAGCAGAGCGGCGTCGAGATCGTCGACCGGACGAAGGTGTCGGGCGACGCGGTGACGCCGGTGGCGGGCGGGACGGGCGAACTGGTCTACCGGGCCTGCGACTTCGGCACGGGCACCGGCACGACGGGCGTGACGGTGACGGCGGCCGGCTCGGGCACGGTGGAGCTGTCGCTCGACGGCGGCCCGGTCCTGGCCACCCTGACGGTCGCCGCGCCCACGCCGGGACCGTACGACTACCTCACCGTCGACGCGGCGCTCACCGCCGGGGGCGTCCACGATCTGCGCCTCGGACTGCGCGGCCCGCTGCGGCTGGCGCATGTCGGCTTCTCCGGCTGAGGGTCCGGAGGAAGCCGGCACGAAGAAGGGGTCCGGCACCGGAAGGCATCGGTGCCGGACCCCTTCGGGGAGCCTATATGAAAATGGTTCCCATGAGCTAGAGCGCGAGTCCGGTGAGGACCAGCACCCGCTCGTATGTGTAGTCGTCCATCGCGAACCGCACGCCCTCGCGCCCCACGCCGGACTGCTTGGCGCCGCCGTACGGCATCTGGTCGGCGCGGTAGGACGGCACGTCGCCCACGATGACCCCGCCGACCTCCAGCGCCCGGTGGGCGCGGAAGGCGACCTGGACGTCGTGCGTGAACACGCCCGCCTGGAGGCCGTACTTGGAGGAGTTGACGGCGGCGAAGGCCTCGGCCTCGCCGTCCACCTTCGTCACGGTGAGCACCGGTCCGAAGACCTCCTCGCAGGCGAGGGTGGTGTCCGCCGGTACGTCGGTGAGGACGGTCGGCGCGTAGGAGGCGCCGTCGCGCTTGCCGCCCGCGAGGAGCGAGGCGCCCGCCGCGACGGCCTCGTCCACCCAGGTCTCGACGCGCTTGGCCGCGTCCTCGCTGACCAGCGGGCCCACGTCGGTCCTGTCGTCCGAGGGGTCGCCGGTGACCTGCGCCTCGACGGCGGCGACGATCCGCGGCAGCAGCCGGTCGTACACGGAGGCGTCCGCGATGACCCGCTGCACGGAGATGCAGGACTGGCCGCCCTGGTAGTTGGAGAAGGTCGCGATGCGGCCGGCGGCCCAGTCGAGGTCGGCGTCGCTCGCGAAGTCGCCGAGGACGACGGCCGCGCCGTTGCCGCCCAGCTCCAGGGTGCAGTGCTTGCGCGGCACCGAGTCCATGATCGCGTAGCCGACCTTCTCGGAGCCGGTGAAGGAGATGACCGGCAGCCGCTCGTCCTGGACGAGGGCGGGCATGCGGTCGTTGGAGACCGGCAGGATGCTCCAGGAGCCGGCCGGCAGCTCGGTCTCGGCCAGCAGGTCACCGATGATCAGGCCGGACAGCGGGGTCGCCGGAGCCGGCTTGAGGATGATCGGCACACCGGCCGCGATCGCCGGGGCGATCTTGTGGGCGCACAGGTTCAGCGGGAAGTTGAACGGCGCGATGCCGAGCACGACCCCCTTCGGGAAGCGCCGGGTGAGGGCGAGCCGCCCCTGGCCGCCGGCGTCGGTGTCGAGGCGCTGGGCCTCGCCGCCGTTGAACCGCCGGGCCTCCTCGGCCGCGAACCGGAACACGGAGACGGCTCGGCCGACCTCGCCCCGCGCCCACTTGATCGGCTTGCCGTTCTCGGCGGAGATCAGCCGGGCGATCTCCTCGGTGCGCTCCACGAGCCGCTTGCTGACGTGGTCGAGGGCGGCGGCGCGCACATGGGCCGGGGTGGCGGCGAACTCGTCCCGCACGGCGTACGCGGCGGCCACGGCCTCCTCGACCTGCGCGTCCGTCGGCACGCTGGCCTTGCCGACGAGCCGGCCGTCCCACGGCGAGGTGACGTCGAAGCTGTCCTCGCCGGTGACCTGGCGGCCGGCCAGCCAGAAGGCGTGGGTGGCCCCCACATTCGTTTCCTGGGGCATTGCGAGTCCCGGCCCTTCCGCTTAGGGGGTGTCCTGTGGCTTTCGTGCTCCACGGTAGGGGCGGGAGGCCGAAGGGTCGCTTGTCCGAGTCGTACGGGTGGACGGCCGGGGTGCGCCGGTTTGGCACGGTCGGCCCGCCGCCGTCCGGAGCCGCTCCCGCGCCTGCCGCTCGCGTTCCAGGAAGAGCCACAGCGCGCCGAGCATCACCGTGCACAGACACCAGCTCGCCATGACGTCCAGCGGCCAGTGGTAACCGCGCCTGACCAGCCCGAACGACACGGCCAGAACGAGCAGGGCGCTCGTCGCGAGGGTCAGCCACCGGGCGGACGCGGCGCGCAGCCACGGCAGCAGGACCAGCGTCGCCGCCCCGTAGGCGACGGCCGCCGTCGCCGTGTGCCCGGAGGGGTAGTAGCCGGTGGCCGGGGGCACGGCGGGCGTACCGGGCCGGTCGGTCCACACCTTCAGGGGCACGACGATCAGCGGCACCAGCAGCAGCACGGCGAGCGCGGCGAGGGACGGCACCCACCACCGCGCCTCGCCCGCCGCTCTCCCCCGCCACGCCACGTACCCGGCGACCAGCACCAGGACGGGCACCGCGACCTGCACCTCGCCCAGGTCGGCCAGCAGCTCGGAGGCCCGGTCGGGATGGACGAGGGCGCGGCTGAGGCGCGCGTCCGCGCGCAGCAGCGGGCCGTCGGCGGCGACCTGCCAGGTGATCAGCGCGAAGAGCAGGGCGGGCGGCAGGAGAACGAGAACGGCGCGGGTGGGGCGGGACGGCATGGGCCCCAGCTTGTCAGGAGCGGCCGGACGGCGGAAAAGGAACCCGGATCGAAAAAAGACCCCGGATCGGGTCCGGGGTCTGCTTTCCGTGGTCTGTACCGGAGAAGGAGGTCGGCCACCCCGGAACAGGGGGGATGGTTCCGGGGTGGCCGTCCGGACCGGAGTGCCGGCCGCCCCGGGGGGTTTGGGGCGGGCGGCCGTCCGATCGGTGTGGAGATCCGAAGCCGGAAGCTCCGATTGTGTGCGCGAGGGCACGACCAGGTCGAAGCTGGGGAGGCCCCGGCCTGGATCCGTCCGCAGTCCCCTGCGGACGGGGTGTATCTCTCATCTGGTGAGAACCTACGGCAGAGGCAGGCGGTACGACAGGCTGTATCCCGTCCCGCCATCCTCCTCGCACACCTTCTTCACATGCTCTGCGGGCGATGGGAATCAGCTGTGCGGTGCCTTGGCTCAGATGCGCGCGAAAGCCTGCTCGATGATGTCGAGTCCCTCGTCGAGCAGGTCCTCGCCGATCACCAGCGGCGGCAGGAAGCGCAGCACGTTGCCGTAGGTGCCACAGGTCAGGACCAGCAGGCCCTCCTGGTGGCAGGCCTTGGCGAGCGCGCCGGTCGCCTCGGGGTTCGGCTCCTTCGTCGTACGGTCCTTGACCAGCTCGATCGCGATCATCGCGCCACGTCCGCGGATGTCGCCGATGATCTCGAACTTCTCCGCCATGGCGGCGAGGCGGCCCTTCATGACGGCCTCGATGCGCTTCGCCCGGGCGTTGAGGTCGAGCTCCTTCATCGTCTCGATCGCACCGAGCGCGCCCGCGCAGGCGACCGGGTTGCCGCCGTAGGTGCCGCCCAGGCCGCCCGCGTGCGCGGCGTCCATGATCTCGGCGCGGCCGGTCACCGCGGCGAGCGGCAGACCGCCCGCGATGCCCTTGGCCGTCGTGATCAGGTCCGGGACGATGCCCTCGTCCTCGCAGGCGAACCACTGTCCGGTGCGGCAGAAGCCGGACTGGATCTCGTCGGCGACGAAGACGATGCCGTTGTCGGACGCGAACTTGCTGATGGCCGGAAGGAAGCCCTTGGCGGGCTCGATGAAGCCGCCCTCGCCGAGCACCGGCTCGATGATGATCGCGGCGACGTTCTCCGCGCCGATCTGCTTGTTGATCATGTCGATGGCCTGGGCGGAGGCCTCGGCGCCGGCGTTCTCCGCGCCGGTGAGCCAGCGGTAGCCGTAGGCGACCGGGACGCGGTAGACCTCGGGCGCGAACGGGCCGAAGCCGTGCTTGTACGGCATGTTCTTCGCCGTCAGCGCCATGGTGAGGTTGGTGCGGCCGTGGTAGCCGTGGTCGAAGACGACGACCGCCTGGCGCCTGGTGTACGCGCGGGCGATCTTGACGGCGTTCTCGACGGCCTCGGCACCGCTGTTGAACAGCGCGGACTTCTTGGCGTGGTCACCCGGGGTGAGCTCGGCGAGGGCCTCGGCCACCGCCACATAGCCCTCGTAGGGGGTGACCATGAAACAGGTGTGGGTGAAGTCGGCGAGCTGGGCGGTGGCCCGGCGCACGACGGCCTCGGCGGAGGCGCCGACGGAGGTCACGGCGATGCCGGAGCCGAAGTCGATCAGGCGGTTGCCGTCGACGTCCTCGATGATGCCGCCGCCCGCGCGCGTGGTGAAGACGGGGAGCACCGAACCGACACCGGCCGCGACCGCGGCGGTACGGCGGGCCTGGAGTTCCTGCGACTTCGGGCCGGGGATGGCGGTGACGACGCGGCGCTCCTGCGGAAGGGCGGTCATGAGGGGCTCCTGGGGTTTTGCGGACACTTTCGTTCTTTTCTCGCAGGCTAGGACGGGGAGTGCGGGGTGGGCATGCTCCATGTGGGCGGTGTCGGCGGGGCGGCTTGTCCGTCGTGGACAGTGCGGCCGGACGGTGATCGTCACAGGCCCGGCCGCGTAAGCGGTGAACTCCCCTTGCGGGCGCGTTAGATTGACTCGCTGATGGTGGACGGAACGGCTGGTCGGGGAGCAGGGGCGATGGACAGCGACGGGACGCAGGACGCGCGGGGTACGCAGGCGAATCCTGTGCCGCGCCCGGCGGGGCCGGCGCGGCCGCCGTCGACGCCGCCCTCCACACCGCCGCGGCCGGACCGGGCGCCGGGCGTACCGCCTGCCCCCGGGCAGCCCCCGCGGGCCGCGTCCGCCGTCGCCGCCTGGCTCGACGAGGAGCGGCCCGCGGCCGGGACGGGGATCTGGCGCTTCGGGTACCGGCCGCCGAAGGCGGCCCGGACGACGGAGCGGCTCGCGCCGGTGACGGTCGTCGGCATGCTGGTCCCGCTGGTGGTCGCGCTGGTCCTGTGGTCGCTGTGGCGCCGGGGCGGCCTGCCGTACCAGTTCACCCTGCTGCGGCTGTTCACCCCGGACGACTGGTGGTGGGGCGGCACGATCGCGTCCCCGAAGTCCATGGAGGGCGCCGAGGCGCGGGTGGTCTACGACGGCGTGTTCTTCGCCGTCCTCGTCTACGGGATGGGCCGGCTGGGCAGCTGGGCGCACGCCGTGCGGCACTTCGTGGGCCGCCGGCCGCAGCCCGCGCGGGCCCTCGTCGCCCTGCTCTGCGCCCTCGCCACCCTCAGCTTCGTCTTCCCCGGCGCCTTCGGGGTCGGCTGGGACGCCCTGCCCGTCATCGACCCGCTGTTCTCGCTGATCGTCCTGATCTCCGGCAGCTACGAGCTGTTCGCCTCCCCCCTGTTCACGAACGCGCTGTACACGGTCATCACGCTGCTGGTGGTGTGGCCGTTCGCGAAGGTCGGCGGCTGGTGGCCGTACGTGCAGGAACGACTCGCCGCCCGGCGCGCCGAGCCCGGCCGGGCCGCGCCCGCGGTCGAGCTGCCGCGCGCCCGGTGGCCCGAGCTGCGGGACGCGGGACAGTACGAGGCGGCCGAGCTGCTGACCGCCGAGGTCGCCGCCGGCCGGATGAACGACGTGGACTGCGTGCGCGTACGACGGGCCTGGACGGCGGGGATCGCGGATTTCCGGGACACCGTGCTGCGGCAGGGCGGGGCGGCCTGGACCCACCCCTCCGGCGCCCGCGACCTGCCCCGGCGCACCGCGCGCCACGATCTGCTCACCGGGCAGGTGCGGGTCGGCCGCTGGGTGGCCGCCGAACGCACCCCGGACAGCTATCACGACGCGGGCGCCGCACTCGGCCCGGAGGTGCTGGGCACCTCGCTGCTCGCCGTCGGGCCGTCCGGATCGGGCAAGACCCGGACCCTGGTCGAGCCGCTCACCGAGACGCTGGCCCTGCAGGCGCTCACCGGGGCGTGCGCCGTCGTGGCGGTGTCGTCGCCCGGGGGCGGCCCGCTCGGCTCCGACTCCGCTTTCGACGTGATCGTCGGGATCGGGGACCCCTCGTCCGTGCACGACCTGGACCCGTACGCGGAGTCCGAGGACCCGGACGAGGCGGCCGCGATCCTCGCCGAGGCGCTGGCCGGCGACCTCGACTCGGTGAGCGGCCAGAGCGCGACCACGGCGCTCGCCCAGGTGCTTGGCCCCTACCGGAGCGCGCACGGCTGTTTCCCCACCCTGCCCGAGCTGCGCGAACTCCTGGAGGGCGAACCGGCCGCGCTGTCCGCGCTGCGCGAGGCCGTGGCCGGTGACGAGGTGATGCGCCGTGAGCTGGAGGCACGGGTCCGGCAGACGGGGGCCCCGGGCGACGCGGGCCGGCCGCTCGCCGACCGGCTGGCGCTGCTCGACCGCCCGGTGTTCGCGGAGTTCTTCGGCGGCGGCAGCAACGCGCACCGGGCGTTCTCGCTGCGCGCCGTCGCCCACCACCCGCTGCGGGTCCGCGTCGACCTGCCCGAGCGGGGTCACGAGGAGGCCACCCGGCTGATCACCCGGCTGGTCCTCGCCCAGTTCCACACCGTCGTACGGGAGCGGCGCGACCACTTCGCCTGTCTGGTCCTGGACGACGCGACGGGAACGGTCACCGAGGGGTCGGTGCGCCGGCTCCAGCGGCTGCGCTCGCAGAACGCCGGCGTGGTGCTCGCCCTGCGCTCCATCGGCGACGTCCCGGAGGCACTGCACGGTCCGCTGTACGGGGCCGTCGGCTGCCGGATGGCGTTCTCCGGCATCACCACCTGGGACGGCAGCAGGTTCGCGCAGACCTGGGGCACCGAGTGGGTGGAGACCACCGAGGTCGCCAAGCACACCGTCTTCGCCGACCAGCCGATGACCCGCGCCATCCACGCCCTGCGCAAGCTCGTCACCGGCAAGGCGGTGACCACGGACGCGGTGACCGTGCGCCAGGTGGAGCGGGAGCGGTGGTCGGCGTCCCGGCTGGCGCACGAGGTGCCGCCCGGCCACGCGGTGCTGTCCCTGACCGATGTGCGGGGCGAGCACGCGCCACCGCTGCTGGTGGACCTTCGGGGCTGAGGACGCGTCCGCGGTCCGTACAGTGAGGCAGAATCGGGAGGGACCGTTCATACGCGGCGGCCAAAAGATCACACCGCCGATCACTCCCCCGACCTGAAGGCCCCATGCCTCCCACGCTCGCCTCGCTCGTCCACCACTCCGCGCTGAAACTGACCGTGCGGGCCGGCGAGGACCGTCTGGACGTGCCGGTGCGCTGGGCGCACGTCAGCGAGCTCGCGGACCCCGTGCCGTACATGGAGGGCGGGGAGCTGCTGCTGATCACCGCGCTCAAGCTGGACGCCGAGGACCCGGAGGCCATGCGGCGCTATGTGCGGCGGCTGGCCAAGGCCGGGGTGGTCGGGCTCGGCTTCGCCGTCGGCGTCAACTACGAGGACATCCCGAAGGCCCTCGTGGACGCGGCCGAGGAGGAGGGCCTGCCCCTGCTGGAGGTGCCGCGCCGCACCCCCTTCCTCGCCATCAGCAAGGCGGTGTCGGCGGCGATCGCGGCCGACCAGTACCGGGCGGTCACGGCAGGGTTCGCGGCCCAGCGCGAGCTGACGAAGCAGGCGCTGACGGACGGCCCGCAGGGGCTGCTCCGCGCGCTCGCCGCGCAGGTCGACGGGTGGGCGGCCCTGTACGACGCCTCGGGCGCCGTCGTGGGAGCCGCGCCGGAGTGGGCGGGCCGGCGGGCGGGGCGGCTCACCGCGGAGGTGGAGCGGCTGCGGGAACGGCCCGCCCCGGCCTCGGCGGTGGTGGGCGGCGGCGGGGGTCCGGAGCGCTCCGGACCCGACGACCGGCACGACGACCGGGTCGAGCTGCACTCCCTGGGCACCGGCAGGCGCCCGCGCGCCGCGCTCGCGGTCGGCACCGCCTCGGCTCTCGGCACCGCCGAGCGGTACGCCGTCCACTCGGCCATCGCGCTGCTCACCCTGACCACCGAGCGCTCGCGCTCGCTGCACGCGGCGCAGCAGCGGATCGGCGCGGCGGTGCTGGGCATGCTGCTGGCGGGCGAGCCGGACCACGCGCGGGCCGTCGCCGGGGACCTGTACGGCGGGCTGCTCGACGCCCCGTTCCGGGTGATCGTCGCCGACGCCACGCCGGCGCCGGCCTCGGCCGACGGGGGCGCGGACCCCTTCGACGGTCTCACCGAGGTCGCCGAGTCGGCGGCCGCCCGCGCCGGGGAGGCCGTGCTGGTGGTGCCCGAGGGCGACCGGCTGGTGGCCCTGGTCGCGGACGGCGGCGCGGCCGCGGCGGCGTGCGCGCAGTACACCTCGGCGCTGGAGGAGACCCGGGCGGCCGGGGGCGCCGGGCCGGATTCCGGCGACGGGCACGGACTCGTGGTGGGCCTGTCCGCGCCGGCCGGGCCGATCGCGGCGGCGGCTGCCTACAAGCAGGCCGAGCAGGCACTGTCGGTGGCGCGGCGCCGGGGCCGGGTCTTCGTGGAGCACGAGCGGCTTGCGGCGGGTTCCGTGCTGCCCCTTCTCGCGGACGACGCGGTGAAGGCGTTCGCGGACGGCCTGCTGCGCGCCCTGCGCGAACACGACGCGACCGGCCGCGGCGACCTGGTGGCCTCGCTGCGGGCCTGGCTCTCCCGCCACGGCCAGTGGGACGCGGCGGCGGCCGACCTGGGCGTCCACCGGCACACCCTGCGCTACCGGATGCGGCGGGTGGAGGAGATCCTCGGACGTTCCCTGGACGACCCGGACGTCCGGATGGAGCTGTGGCTGGCGCTGAAGACGACATCGTCGGAGTAACCGTCCGGAAGCCGGGGCGAGGCGCCCGTGTCGACGCCGATCGGCCCACGTCGGCAGCGGTCGGCATCCGGCGATGGACCTGAGCCGGCCCGCAGGGCAAGGTCGGCGAAGTAACCGGCAGGGCGGCCGGGGCAAGGCCCTCATGTCACCAACGGGCGGCCCACGGACAGCGGCAGGCATACGGCGCCGGAGCTGAACCACCGCTCAAGGCGAGGTCGGCGGAGTAACCCTACGGAAGCCGGGGCGAGGCGCCCGTGTCGGTAGCCGGCGGCCCACAGACAGCGGGCCTACGGCGATGGAGCTGAGCCGCCGCTCACGGCGACGTCGGCGAGCAGCGCGAGGGGACGGCGGGGTGGGTGCCGTCGGCGGCAGCAGACGGCGGGCGCCGGGCAGCCGGTCCTCGGCGGAGGCGTCCGCGTCGGCCGCGCGGGCGGCCGACGTGAAAGGGATCTGCCGTGCCTCCCGTTCCGGGGGACGTGGAGGCGCGTCGGCCGGGACCCGGTCGGTGGCCGGGTACCGCGGCGGAGGTGTCCGTCGGTCAGCCGCCCTCTCCGCCGGCCAGGCCCGCCGCCGCCTCGTGCATCGCCAGTTCGAGCAGCGCAGGATCGGTCAGCGTGCCGGAGCCGTCCGGCGGGACCAGCCAGCGGACACCCCGGGTCGAGCGGCCCGGATACGGCACGACGATCCAGGTGCCGGCCCCCGCCGTACGGATTCCGGTGCCGAGCCAGCGGGCGGCCGTGCCGGGCGCCACGAAGAAGCCCATGCGGTTGTCTCCGAAGTCGACCAGCACGGGGCCCGGCCGATGAAGGATCCGGGTGAGCACGTCGAGGGTGGGATAGCCGAGCTCGCCCGGCAGGATGAGTAGGTCCCAGGCCTTGCCCGCGGGCAGCAGCGCCACCCCCAGGGGGTTGCGCTCCCACTCCCAGCGGCATGCCTCGGGATCCGGTGCGACGGATGCCAGCCATTCGACAGCCGTCTTCGCCCCAGCCATGAGAAGACCTCCCTTTCACTCGTGGACGCGGTCGCGTCACGAGGGAGAGGGAGGTCCCCTGCGGGCATTACGCGGGTCGGGGCCACCCGTTGGAGTGAACCGGACCACACCTCCCCGACATCGGCCGGTTGTCGGCCGTCGGCGGCCGGCCGTCAGCTGTCGAAGCCCAGCCCCAGCCGGTCCATCGTCTTCAGCCACAGGTTGCGCCGCCCGCCGTGCGCGTCGGCGCGGGCCAGCGACCACTTCGTGAGGGCGATGCCGGTCCAGGCGAAGGGCTCGGGAGGGAAGGGCAGCGGCTTCTTGCGGACCATCTCGAGCGACGTCCGCTCCGTGCTCTCCCCGGCCAGCAGGTCCAGCATCACCTCGGCCCCGAAGCGGGTGGCCCCGACCCCCAGGCCGGTGTATCCGGCGGCGTAGGCCACCTTCCCCTGGTGCGCCGTGCCGAAGAACGCCGAGAAGCGCGAGCACGTGTCGATCGCCCCGCCCCAGGCGTGGGTGAAGCGCACCCCCTCCAACTGCGGGAAACAGCCGAAGAAGTGCCCGGCGAGCTTGGCGTACGTCTCCGGCCGGTCGTCGTACTCGGCGCGCACCCGGCCCCCGTAGGGGTAGACCGCGTCGTATCCGCCCCACAGGATCCGGTTGTCGGCCGACAGCCGGAAGTAGTGGAACTGGTTGGCCGAGTCCCCGAGGCCCTGCCGGTTCTTCCACCCGATCGAATCGAGCTGCTCGGCGCTCAGCGGTTCCGTCATCAGCGCGTAGTCGTAGACCGGGACGGTGTACGCCCGCACCCGGCGGACCAGGTTGGGGAAGATGTTGGTGCCGAGCGCGACCTGCCGGGCCCGCACCTGCCCGTACGGGGTGCCCACGGCCATTCCGGCGCCGTAGGGCTTCAGCGTCAGGGCGGGGGTGTGCTCGTAGACGCGGACGCCGAGCCGCATGCACGCCTGCTTCAGACCCCAGACGAGCTTGGCGGGATGGAGCATGGCGACGCCCCGGCGGTCGTGCAGACCCGCCTGGAAGGTGGGCGAGGCGACCTGCTCGCGCACCGCGTCCGCGTCGAGGAACTCCAGCCCGTCGGCGAGACCCTTGCCTTGGAGTTCCTCGTACCAGTCGCGCAGTTCCGACGCCTGGTACGTCTCGGTGGCGACGTCTATCTCGCCGGTGCGCTCGAAGTCGCAGTCGATGCCGTGCCGGGCGATCGCCGCCTCGATCTCGTCGAGGTTGCGCATCCCCAGCTCCTCGAGCCGGTGGATCTCGTCCGGCCAGCGGGCGAGCCCGTTGGGCAGCCCGTGGGTGAGGGAGGCCGCGCAGAAGCCCCCGTTGCGGCCCGAGGCGGCCCAGCCCACCTCACGGCCCTCCAGCAGCACCACGTCCCGCTGCGGCTCGCGCTCCTTGGCGACCAGCGCGGTCCACAGTCCGCTGTAGCCGCCGCCGACGACCAGCAGGTCGCAGGTCTCGGGGCCGGTGAGCGCGGGTTCGGGGTGCGGCTTGCCGGGATCTTCCAGCCAGTACGGCACCGGCTGTGCGTCGGAAAGAGAAGTGATCCACCGGTTCATGGCGCTTGGGGCCATGATTTCAACTCCCTACAGGGCTTTTCCGATTACGCCTTTTGCTTGTTGCGGCGATTTCCGATGACCATCGAGGTCAGTACGAACAGTACGGCGATGAGGAACATGGCCGTACCGATGACATTGATCTGAACGGGCGTTCCGCGCTGTGCCGAACCCCAGACGAACATGGGGAAGGTGACGGTGGAGCCCGCGTTGAAATTGGTGATGATGAAATCGTCGAAGGAGAGCGCGAAGGCGAGCAGCGCGCCCGCGGCGATTCCGGGGGCGGCGATGGGCAGGGTGACGCGCAGGAACGTCTGCGCCGGGCCGGCGTAGAGGTCCTGGGCGGCCTGCTCCAGGCGCGGGTCCATCGACATGACGCGTGCCTTGACCGCCGTCACGACGAAGCTGAGGCAGAACATGATGTGCGCGATGAGGATGGTCCAGAAACCCAGCTGAGCACCCAGGTTGAGGAACAGGGTGAGCAGCGAGGCGGCCATCACGACCTCGGGCATCGCCATGGGCAGGAAGATCAGCGAGTTGACGGCGCCCCGCGCGCGGAAGCGGTAGCGGACGAGCGCGAAGGCGATCATCGTGCCCAGCGCGGTCGCGCCGATGGTCGCCCAGACCGCGATCTGGAGGCTGAGCGACAGCGACCCGCAGAGCCCGGCGACCCCGCACGGGTCCTTCCAGGCATCGGTGGAGAACTGCTGCCATTGGTAGTTGAAGCGCCCCTTCGGTTTATTGAAGGAGAACACCGTGACGACGATGTTCGGCAGCAGGAGATAGGCGAGCGTGAGAAGTCCCGCGATGACCACGAATTGGCGCTTGAGCCAGTTGACGAAGGGCATTTAGACCAGATCCTCCGTCCCGGACCTGCGGATGTAGAGAGTGACCATGAGCAAGATCGCGGCCATCAGGATGAACGAGAGAGCCGCCGCCGTCGGATAGTCCAGGACCCGCAGGAACTGCGTCTGGATCACGTTTCCGATCATGCGGGTGTCCGTCGAGCCGAGGAGTTCCGCGTTGACGTAGTCACCGGCCGCCGGGATGAAGGTCAGCAGCGTCCCGGAGACCACGCCCGGCATGGAGAGCGGGAAGGTGACCTTGCGGAAGGTGGTGACCGGCCTGGCGTACAGGTCCCCGGCCGCCTCGTGCAGCCGCCCGTCGATGCGCTCGAGCGAGGTGTAGAGCGGCAGGACCATGAAGGGCAGGAAGTTGTACGTCAGACCGCAGACCACCGCGAGCGGGGTGGCCAGCACCCGGTCGCCCGCGGTCCAGCCGAGCCAGCTGGTGACGTCGAGGACGTGCAGGGTGTTGAGGGCGCCGACCACCGGGCCGCCGTCCGCGAGGATCGTCTTCCAGGCGAGGGTGCGGATCAGGAAACTGGTGAAGAAGGGCGCGATCACCAGGATCATGATCAGGTTCCGCCAGCGGCCGGCCCGGAAGGCGATCAGATAGGCCAGCGGGTAGCCGAGCACCAGGCACAGGACCGTCGCGGCGGCCGCGTAGAGGACCGAGCGCAGGAACTGCGGCCAGTACTCGCTCAGCGCGTCCCAGTAGGTCGCGAGGTGCCAGGTGACCTTGTAGCCCTCCTCCAGGGAGCCCGTCTGCACGGACGTGGAGGCCTGGTAGATCATCGGCAGCGCGAAGAACACGAACAGCCAGAGCAGACCGGGCAGCAGCAGCCAGTACGGCGTCCAGCGCCCGCGCTTGCGGGGCGGCTTCGCCGTCGGCGCCGTCGGGGAGAGAGGCGGGGGCGCCTCGGTGAGCGTCGCCATCAGACCGCCGCCTCTTCCTGGATGCCGGCGTCGATGTCCTGGGCGGCGTCGAGGCCGAACGTGTGGGCGGGGCTCCAGTGCAGGACGACCTCGGCGCCGGGGGCGAGCCGGGCGTCCCGGTCGATGTTCTGGGCGTAGACCTCGAACTCGGGGCAGACCGGGGTGTCGATGACGTACTGGGTGGAGACACCGATGAACGACGAGTTGGCGATGCGCCCGGTGATGCGGTTGCGGCCCTCGGGAATCTCACCGGCGTCGTCGGCGTGGGTGAGGGATATCTTCTCCGGGCGGACGCCGACCAGCACCTTGCCGCCGGTCGCCGTGGGCGCGGAGCAGCGCGACCCGGGCAGGACGAGTTTGCCGCCGCCCGCCTTCAGCACGATGTCGTCGCCGCTCTTGGTGTCGACCTCGGCCTCGATGAGGTTCGACGTGCCGAGGAAGTTGGCGACGAAGGTGGTGTTCGGGTTCTCGTAGAGGTCGGTCGGCGAGCCGAGCTGCTCGACCCGGCCCGCGTTCATCACGGCGACCGTGTCGGCCATGGTCATGGCCTCCTCCTGGTCGTGCGTGACGTGCACGAAGGTGATGCCGACCTCGGTCTGGATGCGCTTCAGCTCCAGCTGCATCTGACGGCGCAGCTTGAGGTCGAGGGCGCCGAGGGGCTCGTCGAGCAGCAGCACCTTGGGGGTGTTGATCAGGGCGCGGGCCACCGCGACCCGCTGCTGCTGGCCACCGGAGAGCTGGTGCGGCTTCTTACGGGCCTGATCGCCGAGCTGTACGAGCTCCAGCATGTCCTCGACCTGCTTCTTCACGCTCTTGATGCCGCGCCGACGCAGACCGAAGGCGACGTTCTCGAAGATGTCGAGGTGCGGGAAGAGGGCGTAGGACTGGAAGACGGTGTTCACCGGGCGCTTGTACGGCGGGAGTGCCGTCACGTCCTGGTCTCCGAGGTGGACGGTGCCGGAGGAAGGTTCCTCCAGACCGGCGATCATGCGCAGGGTGGTGGTCTTGCCGCAGCCGGAGGCGCCGAGCAGGGCGAAGAAGGAGCCCTGCGGGACGGTCAGGTCGAGCGGGTGAACGGCGGCGAAGGAGCCGTAGGTCTTGCTGATGCCGGTCAGTCGGACGTCGCCGCTGCCGCTGTTGGTCGTCTTCATCGTCGTCACGCCCCGGTGAGCTTCGCGAACTTCGCCTCGTAGGCGGTCTCTTCCTTCGAGCTCAGCGAGCGGAAGGAGTGCGACTTCGCCTGCATGGCCTTGTCTGGGATGATCAGCGGGTTGTTCGCCGCATCCTCGTCGATCTTCGCCAGCGCGTCCTTCACGCCGTCCACCGGACAGACGTAGTTGATGTACGCGGCGAGTTCGGCGGCCGGCTCCGGCTCGTAGTAGTAGTCCATGAGCCGTTCGGCGTTCGTCTTGTGACGTGCCTTGTTGGGGATCAGCATGTTGTCGCTGGACGTCAGATAGCCGCTGTCCGGGATGACGAAATCGACGTCGGGACTGTCCGCCTTCAGCTGCACGACGTCACCGGCCCAGGCGATACATGCCGCGAAGTCGCCGCTGGTGATGTCGGAGGTGTAGTCGTTGCCGGTGAAGCGGCGGATCTGGCCGCTGTCGACGCCCTTCTGGAGACGGGCGACGGCGGCGTCGTAGTCGTCGTCGGTGAACTTCTCCGGGTCCTTGCCCATGTCCAGCAGCGTCATGCCCATGCTGTCGCGCATCTCGGTGAGGAAGCCGACGCGGCCCTTGAGCTTGGGGTTGTCGAGCAGGTCGGAGACCGACTTCACCTCGACGCCGTCGAGCGCCTTCTTGTTGTAGGCGATCACCGTGGAGATGCCCTGCCAGGGATACGAGTACGCCCGGCCCGGGTCCCAGTCGGGGCTGCGGAACTGGGCCGACAGGTTGGCGTAGGCGTGCGGCAGGTTGGACGGGTCCAGCTTCTGGACCCACCCGAGGCGGATGAGGCGGGCGGCCAGCCAGTCCGTGAGGACGATGATGTCGCGGCCGGTGTCCTGGCCCGCGGCGAGCTGCGGCTTGATCTTGCCGAAGAACTCGTTGTTGTCGTTGATGTCCTCGGTGTACTTGACCTTGATGCCGGTCCGCTTGGTGAAGGCGTCGAGCGTCGGGTGGTGCTTGCCGCTCTCGTCGACGTCCATGTACTCGGTCCAGTTGGAGAAGCTGACGGTCTTCTCCTTCGCCGAGTGGTCGTCGGCGGCCGTGCCGCCCTCGGTCTTGCCGGCCGCGGGGATCCCGCAGGCGCTGAGCGCGCCGAGGCCGCCCAGCGCGAGGGCGCCTCCGGTGGAGGCGCGCAGCAGCGACCGGCGGGTCATGGCCGCCCTGCCGTTGCGGAGGCTGCGCCGCATGGCGGCCACTTGGGCCGGGCTGAGGCGGTCGGGCTCGTACTGCTCCATGCGCGTGGTGCCCTTTCGGGAGGGTCGGCCGTGGTCGGCGGCCGGTCGTAGTCGCTCTAACAGTCCCCGAAGATGGTGCGGTGCCAGGACTTGCGGGCCACCGCCGTGTTATCGAACATAACGTGCTTTACCTGCGTGTACTCCTCGAACGAGTACACAGACATGTCCTTGCCGAAGCCGGAGGACTTGTAGCCGCCGTGGGGCATCTCGCTGATGATCGGGATGTGGTCGTTTACCCACACACACCCGGCCTTGATCTCGCGCGTCGCCCGGTTCGCCCGGAAGACGTCCCGGGTCCACGCGGAGGCGGCCAGCCCGTACGGGGTGTCGTTGGCGAGCGCGATGCCCTCGTCGTCGCCGTCGAAGGGCAGCACCACCAGGACCGGACCGAAGATCTCGGACTGGACGACCTCGCTGTCCTGCGCCGCGTCCGCGATCAGGGTGGGGCGATAGTACGCGCCGCTCTTGAGATCCCCCTGGGGAACCTCGCCGCCGGTCACCACGCGCGCGTAGTCACGCGCCCGGTCGACGAAGGCGGCGACCCGGTCGCGCTGGACGTGCGAGACCAGCGGGCCCAGGTCGGTGCCGGGGGCGAAGGGATCACCGAGCCGGACGGTCTCCATCAGGGCGGCCGTCCGCTCGACGAACGCCTCGTAGAGGGGCCGCTGCACGTACGCGCGCGTGGCGGCCGTGCAGTCCTGCCCGGTGTTGATGAGCGCCCCGGCGACCGCGCCGTTGGCCGCGGCCTCCAGGTCGGCGTCGTCGAAGACGACGAAGGGTGCCTTGCCGCCCAGCTCCAGGTGGAGCCGCTTGACGGTCGCGGTCGCGACCTCGGCGACGCGCTTGCCGACGGCGGTGGAGCCGGTGAAGGAGGTCATGGCGACGTCGGGATGCCCGACGAGACGCTCACCCGCCTCCTGTCCGGTCCCGTTGACGATGTTGATCACACCGTCGGGGATGCCGGCCTCCGTCGCCGCCTCGGCGAAGAGGAGCGAGGTGAGCGGGGTGAGCTCGGCGGGCTTGAGCACGATGGTGTTGCCCGCCGCGATCGCCGGGAGGATCTTCCAGGCAGCCATCTGGAGGGGGTAGTTCCAGGGCGCGATGGAGCCCACGACGCCGATGGGTTCACGGCGGACGTAGGAGGTGTGGTCGCCGGAGTACTCACCGGCGGACTGGCCCGCGAGGTGGCGGGCCGCACCGGCGAAGAACGCGGTGTTGTCGATGGTGCCCGGCACGTCGAACTCGCGGGTCAGCTTCAGCGGCTTGCCGCACTGGAGGGATTCGGCGCGGGCGAACTCCTCGGCGCGGTCGGCGAGGACGGCGGCGAACCGGTGCAGCGCGTCGGAGCGCTCGCCCGGCGTGGTGCCGGCCCAGCCCGGGAAGGCGGCGAGGGCGGCGGCGACCGCCGCGTCGACGTCGTCGGCGCCGGCCAGCTCGTAGGTGAAGACCTCCTCGCCGGTGGCGGGGTCGATCACGGCGTGGGTCCGGCCGGATGTGCCGGGCCTGAGACGGCCCCCGATGTACTGAGCGCCGCCCGCGAATCGTTCCTGTGCGGGGAACCGGTCCTGCATGTCGCTCTCCTCCGCCTTCGCCCCGCTGTGCGCGGCGGCGGCTGGCGTAGCTCCAGCTTGATTTGATTGCCGATCCTGACAGAGCAAGGGCACTCCAACAAGTGATTCCGTTGTTGCCTTTTGGTTACGCGACGGAATCTGTCGACGGAGGGTCGACCAGGTGTCGAGTCGGAGCGGAAAAGGCGGGACGCACTGTCAGTGGCGCGTGCCAGACTCGCGTGCATGGAGAAGATCGATTGCCAGGAGGCCCTGGTCAGGCAGGTCCGGGCCGGGGCGAGGATCAAGTATCTGCATTTCTGGGGGCACCGGCCGCGGCCCGACGGCCGGCTGGGGTCGAGCTGCCTGAGCCAGTGGTGGCCGTCACCCTTCGTGGTGGACGGGGTCACCTACGCGACGGCCGAGCACTGGATGATGGCAGGCAAGGCCCGCCTCTTCGAGGACGCGGAAGCGGAGCGGCGGGCGCTGGCCGCGGCCTCCCCCGCCCAGGCGAAGAAGGAGGGGCGGCTGGTGCGCGGCTTCGACGAGACGACCTGGCAGCGGGAGCGGTTCCGGATCGTGGTCGAGGGCAGCGTCCACAAGTTCGCCTCGGACCCCGGGCTGCGGGCGTTCCTGCTGAGCACGGGCGAGCGGGTGCTGGTGGAGGCGAGCCCCATGGACCGCGTATGGGGCATCGGCCTGACGGCGGACGACGAGGCGGCGATGGATCCACAGCGCTGGCGCGGGCCGAACCTGCTGGGCTTCGCACTGATGGAGGCCCGGGAGAGAGTGCGAGCGGCAGCCCGAGGCGCGGGCGCTGCCTGAAGCGCGGGCGCCGCCCGAGTCGCGGCCGCCCTGGGCGTCGCTGCTCGGCGTGAGGTGCGGCTGCGGCCTGAGGCTCGGGCGCCTTGGGCGTCGCTGCTCGGCCTGCCGCGCGGCTGCGGCCTGAAACGGGCGCTGCCCGCGACGCGGCTGCCTTGAGCGTCGCTGCTCAGCCTGCGGTGCCGCTGCTGCCCGAGTCGCGGCTGCGTTGGCTTTCCTGCTCGGCCTGAGTCGCTGCTGCTTTGAGCGTCACTGCTCGTCTGAGGCGCGGCTGCGGCCTGAAGCCGGGCGCCGCCCGAGTCGCGGCCGCCTTGAGCGTCGCTGCTCAGCGTGAGGTGCGGCTGCGTTGAGCGTCGCTGCTCGGCCTGCGGTGCCGGCGCTGCCTGAAGTGCGGCCGGCGGCGCCGCGTCCGCGCCCGCCGGGGCCTCAGGGTTGCACGATCAGCAGCGCACCCAGGCCGATCGCGAGCAGGATGCCCACGCTTCCGCAGATGATCCCGGCCAGCGCCTGACCGGGGTTGGAGGCCTCGCCCCGCCTGGCCTTCCCGCGCCCGACCGCGCCGAAGGTGATCCCGAGGATGCCGAGCACGATGGACAGCGGCCACATACAGAAGCCGACGGCGGCGACGATCCCGAGGACCATCCCCGCGATGCCCATGCCGTTGCGGTCCACCGCCCCGCCGGGCCAGCCGTACGGGCCCGGAACGCCACCCCCGTAGTGGGGTTGGCCCGGGTAGCCGTAGCCGCCCGGATATCCGTACGGGACCTGTCCGGGCCCGTAGGGCGCGAGGGGCGGCGGCGGCACCGCCCCGCCCGCACCGGGGGGAGCGAAGGGGTTGATGGGGTCGATGGGGTTGAAAGGCGGGCCGCCTGCCGCCGCCGTGCCGGGGTGGGGCGGCGGGAAGGCACCGAACGGGCCGTTCACGGGCGGGTTCCCGAACGGGGTGGCCCAGGGCTGCGGGGTGACGTCCGCGGGCGGCGGGGGCACGCCGGGCAGCGCGGTGACCGTCCGCTGGTCGTGAACGGCCGGCGGCACCTGGTCCGAGGGGACGGAGGGAGCGCCGGGGGCGTGGGTCAGCGGTTCGTTCGCGGCGACGGTGTAACCCGCCCCGCTCCGCGCGCTGTCACCCGGGGCGGCCCAGGGGTTCGACGCGGCCGGGGACCCGACGGAGCCGGAACCGTTCTCCGTCGTGCCTGTCGCGTCTGTCGCGCCCGTCGTGCCTATCGCGTCTGTCGCGCCCGTGATGCCTGTCGTGCCCGTGGTGTCCGTCGGGCCCGTGTCCGTCCTGCCCTTGTCCAACGGCACCTTGGGAGCCGCGTCCCGCGGACCGTCCGCCGCGTCGGAAGCGGGCGCGGGCCACGGGTCATGGGCGGCGTCACCGGCCGGAGTCGGCGCGTCGTCGGACATGCGTGGATCCCCTCTGTCGCCTCTGCCCCGCGTTCCGCCAGGCGTTCGGTCCCGCGCGTACCGTCCCGCGCGTTCCCGCTTGCGTTTCCGCTTGCGTTCCGTTGTCCGTACACCGTTCCGCCCTGCGTACGTTCCGTCATGCTACGGCCCGCGGCCGCTGCGGTGGGCGGCGGCCGGTGCGCTGGGCGGCGGCTGGGCGGCGGCCGGCGCTGTGGGCGGTGGGCGGGGGTTCATGCCGTGAGCGAGGCCGGCGGTCGTCTCCCGCCCACTCCGCCTACGATGATCCCGACTCATCGATCAGCCGATCACCCGCGTCCCGTCCGGCCCGCTCGGCCCGGGGCGCCGTCCCGGGGAGGACCCCATGACCGACCGCTTCGACGCATCCGCCGCCGCTCCCGGCTCCCCCGGCCCAGGCTCCCCCGTCTCCGGCGCACCCGCCGGTCCCACCGCTGCGGCCGCGGCCGGAGCCCGTGACGTGCACGCCTTCATCGCCGGGCTGCCCAAGGCCGAACTGCACGTCCACCACGTCGGCTCCGCCTCCCCCCGCATCGTCGCCGAGCTGGCCGCCCGGCACCCCGACTCCAAGGTGCCGACCGACCCCGAGGCCCTGGTCGACTACTTCACGTTCACCGACTTCGCCCACTTCATCGACGTGTACCTGTCCGTCGTGGACCTCATCCGCACCCCCGAGGACGTCCGGCTGCTGACGTACGAGGTCGCCCGGGATCTGGCCCGCCAGCAGGTGCGGTACGCCGAGCTGACCATCACCCCGTTCTCGTCGACCAGGCGCGGCATCGACGAACTCGCCTTCATGGACGCCATCGAGGACGCCCGCAAGGCGGCGGAGGCGGAGTTCGGGACCGTGCTGCGCTGGTGCTTCGACATCCCCGGTGAGGCCGGTCTCGAGGCCGCCGAGGAGACGGCGCGGCTCGCCACCGACGACCGGATCCGTCCCGAGGGGCTGGTCTCCTTCGGGCTGGGCGGGCCCGAGATCGGCGTACCGCGCCCGCAGTTCAAGCCCTACTTCGACCGGGCGATCGCCGCCGGGCTGCGGTCGGTGCCGCACGCCGGCGAGACCACGGGACCGCAGACGGTGTGGGACGCGCTGACGCACCTGCGCGCCGAGCGCATCGGTCACGGCACCAGCTCCGCGCAGGACGAGAAGCTGCTCGCGCACCTCGCCGAGCACCGCATCGCCCTGGAGGTGTGCCCGACCTCGAACATCGCCACGCGCGCGGTCCGCACCCTCGACGAGCACCCGATCAAGGAGTTCGTGCGGGCCGGCGTCCTGGTCACGATCAACTCCGACGACCCGCCCATGTTCGGCACCGACCTCGACAACGAGTACGCGGTCGCCGCCCGCCTCCTCGACCTCGACGAGCGGGGCCTCGCCGCCCTCGCCGGCAACGCGGTCGACGCGTCCTTCCTGGACGAGGCCGGCAAGGCACGCATCCGGGCCGAGATCGAGGCCTACACGAGGGGCTGGCTCGCTCCCTGAGGACCGGCGGCCGCCACAATGGGCCCATGCACAACGTGACTGCCGTGGCCCATCGTGGCGACCCCTATCGCTTCCGTGAGAACACCGTCGACTCGCTGCGTTCCGCGCTCGACCGGGGCGCGGACGCCGTCGAGTGCGACGTACGGCTCACCCGGGACGGCGTACCCGTCCTGCTGCACGACGCGACGTTGAAGCGGCTGTGGGAGCAGGACCGGCCGCTGCTGTCGCTGTCCGCCGCCGAGGTGCGCGGGCTGACGGCCGGCGCGGTGCCGACCCTCGCGGAGGCGCTCGCGGCGACCGAAGGCAGCCGGCTGATGCTCGATCTGCCGGGGACCCGGGACGTGCGCACGGCACGGCGGATCGTGGACGCCGTCCGCGAGGCCGGGGCGGCGGACCGGGTCTACTACTGCGCCGACGCCGGCGCGATGCTCGCCGTACGCGCCGCCGATCCGTCCGCCGAGATCGCCCTGACCTGCACCAGCCTGGCGCCTCCGCGGCCCGCGCTGCTCGACGCGGTGAAGCCGCGCTGGCTCAACTACCGCTTCTCCCTGGTGGACCGGGATCTGGCCGCCCGCGTGCACCACGACGGCTACCTGCTCTCCGTCTGGACCCCCGACACCCGCCGTTCCATGCGCCGGCTCATCGACCTGGGCGTCGACTCCATCACCACCAACCGGATCGAGGTGCTGACGGCTCTGCGCAAGCAGGGCTGACCGCGCGTCGTCGGCATCCTGTGGCTGATCCGCACGACACGACAGGGCCTAACCCGCCGCGTACGCCAGCGGCGGTGAGATCGCCTGGGCGTCCGCGCCCTCCCCCAGCCACAGCCGGATCAGCAGCGCCGCCGTCGCCTCCAGCAGACCGGCCCTGTCGAGTCCTCCCGCGTTCAGCGGCTCGCAGCCCAGGTCGCGGACGAGCCGGCGTACGACGGACAGGGCCGCTTCGTCGTCCCCGCACAGCGGGACCGCCAGGGGGCGGCCGTCGAAGACGGGCGGGTCGAGTCGCCAGACGTCGACGTGGCACAGGTTGAAGGCCTTCACCACGTGCGCGGTGGGCGCGGCGGCGGCGATGCGTTCGGCCGCCGCCGGGCCGTCCGCCGTGAGCAGTCCGAAATCCGGGCCCACCGGATTGGTGCAGTCGATCAGCACCCGTCCGCGCAGGGCTTCCTCCAGCCCGCCGACCACCTCGACGACGGCCTGGTACGGCACCGCGAGCAGCACCGCGTCCGTCCCCGCCTCCGCCGCCGCCCGCAGCCCTCCCGAGCGGCCGCCGGCGACCACCTCGTGTCCGGCCCGCCGCCACCGGGTGCCCAGCGCATCCGCCATTCCGCCCGTACCGAGAATTCCCACGCGCATGGTTCCTCCTCCTGTTCCACGGATCGCCGTGCCATGGATCGGCGTTCCGCGGATCGCCCGTTCCCTGGATCTCCCACGACAGTAGGAAGCCGTTCAGGCACCATTCGGTACGTGAACCCCGACCTCGCGTTCCTGGCCGACTGCCGGACCCGGCTCGCCTTCGACCTCGTCTCCCACACCTGGAACCCGGTGGTGATCTGGGCCCTCAAGGACGGCCCCGGACGCCCCGGCGAGCTGCGGACACGCATCGGCGGAATCAGCCAGAAGGTGCTGACGGAGACGCTGCGCAGACTGGAGTCCAACGGGCTCGTCACGCGGCAGGCGTACGGCGGGTCGCCGCCGCGGGTGGAGTACGGACTCACCGACCTGGGACGGACGTTGCTCCCGCCGATCCAGGCCTTCGGCATCTGGGCCCATGACCACGGGGACGAGGTGACCCGGGCCCAGGACCGCTACAGGCGCGAGGCCTGAGGGACCGTCGCCGGGTCGGCCGGCGTCTCACGGGTGACGTACTGCGGGACCGGTGTGTCGTCCTCGCCGGTGTCACGGACCAGGCCGTAGCGCCCGGAGCCCTGGCCGGGACCGCTCGTGACGTCCTTCTCCACGGCGTCCCAGGTGGTCGGGAAGACGTTGAGGCCGTAGTCGGCACCCCGCTCGTTCACGGTGAGGGTGACGCTGCCGACGAGGTAGAAGTACTCGTTCTGCCACATCTGCTGGGTGCCGGACGGCAGGACGATGTAGCCGGTGGCCTTGCTGCCCATCCCGGTGGCGGTGGTGTCCGTGGCGCTGACGGGGTCGTCCATGCGACGGCCGCCGCCGGAGGCCACGTGGAAGAGCTTGCCCTTCAGCCCCGTCCAGCTCGGCATGACCAGGGCGCCGGACCGGTACTGCGGCGATATCTGCCAGCGCACGAGGACATAGCCCTGTCCGCTGAGCGTCACGCCGTCCCCGCGGTGGTTCATGGTGGCGTGCGCGCCGCCGCTGCTGGTGACGCCGGACGCGGGCCGCTCCGGCAGGGCGGCGGGCGGGGTGTCCGGATCGGGCGCGCTGTCGACGGCGTCGACGACACTCCCGTACCGGGCCGTCCTGCGCTCGCTCGCCGACGCCGAGGGGGATGCCGACGGCGCGGCCGAGGCGGAGGGGCCGGGGGCGGAGGACGGCCCGGTGGCGGGCGCGCTCGCCGCCGTGGGGACCACGGCCGCCCGTGCGGGCGGATCGTCGGGGGTCTGTACGACGACGTAGGCGCCGCCCGCGGCGAGTGTCGCGCCGGCCGTGACCGCGACGGCCGGCTTGGTGAGGGCGGTCAGCACCTTCGCGGACCAGCCGACGGAGGCCGTGCCGGTGGCCGCGGCGGCCGTCTTGCCGCCGAGCGCGAGGGAGATCGTGAAGCCGGCCGGCAACGGGACCAGCGCGATCCCGACGAGCAGCCGTTCCGCCGGTACGACGGACTCACGGCTGTCGCCGCAGTAGCCGCAGCCGCGGATGTGCCGGGCCAGCCGCTTGCGCCACACGGAGTCCGGCCGGCCGTTCCAGCGGGCGGTCAGGTCGCGCAGGTCGGGGCAGGCCCCGTCGAGGGCGCGGACGATGCCCCGGGAGATCTCCAGGCGTTCCTTCACCCGCTGGACGCGCACGGCGGCGTGCTGCCGGCTGATACCGACGGCCGCGGCCAGCTCGCGGCGGGTGAGCTCGCCCGCGACCTCCAGCCACCACAGGGACAGCAACTGCCGGTCCTCGTCGTCGAGCCAGCGCGCCGCCTCCGCGACCTCGCGCCGCTGCCCCGCCAACTGGAGCCGCAGCACGGTGAGTTCGGCGAAGTCGGCGGCTTCGGCGGGCGGCAGGCTCTCGTCGAGGCGCTGTGGTGTCCTGCGGCGGGCCCGGTCCCGGATCTGCCGCATGGCGATCGCGACCAACCAGGAGCGGAAGCTGTCGGGGTCGCGCAGCGAGCCGATGTTGTCGACGGCGCGCAGCATGGTCTCCTGCACGACGTCGTCGACGTCGGCGTGGCCGTTCAGGGCGCGGCCGACGATGTTGTAGACCAGCGGCAGCCAGCCCGCCACCAACTCGTCCAGCGCCCGCCGGTCGCCGGCCTGCGCGTCGGCGATGGTGGCACGCCAGTGCCGGCCGGCCTCGGCGTACGTCCTCATGCCCGCACCCTCTCAGCCGGGACCCCGCTGTTGGCAAGGTCGCAGATCACATCCAGGGAGACGGCCGTAACGGGCCGCGGATAACACTTTTCACCACCCGGACCGGCGCGGAATCCGGCACAGACACCGGCGCCCACGTCGGCCCCCCGCCCACACCCGTCCGGCACCCCTAGGGGACACCCCGAGCAACTTCCTCAAGCAGCAAGCCAGTTGCTCAGGGTTTCCCCAGGGTCGGGCACCCTCCTCGGCGACGATCCGCGGCGGTCGCATCCCGGCGGAAGATCCTCTCGAACCCTCCGCCCCCCTTCCTCTGGAGCCCCTGTGCACGCTCGCCGTCGCACCACGGTCCTCGCCGCCTCCCTGGTGGCCGTCCTCGCCGCGGGCCCGCTGGCCGCGCCCGCCTTCGCGACGCCCGCGCCGGCCTCGGCCCACCATGCGAACACCCTCGACGTCAAAGCGCTGACCGCCGCGCTCACCGGGCTCCCGGACCAGGACGCGACCGCCGCGCTCGTCCGGGTCGGCGGCGCCGACGGCACCTGGCGCGGCAGCGCGGGCGTGCACGACCTGCCGAGCGCCGCACCGGCCGACCCGGACGCCCGGTTCCGGGCAGGTTCGACGACCAAGGTGGTGACGGCGGCGGCCGTCCTGCGCCTGGCGGCCGAGCGGCGCATCGACCTGAACACGCCGGTCCAGCACTATCTGCCCGGCCTGCTCGGCGGGAAGTTCCGGCCGATCACCGTACGGCAACTGCTCAACCACACCAGCGGCATCCCGGCGGGCGACGGCCTCGGCACCACCTTCGAGGAGGTGTACGCGCACCGCTTCGACACGCTGCCCCCACAGCAGGTCGTGGTCTCCGCGGCGGCGAAGGGGCCGGAGTTCCGTCCGGGCACGCAACAGCACTACCTGAACATCAACTACACGGTCCTGGGCCTGCTGATCGAGAAGGTGACCGGCCGGTCGTACGCGTCCGAGGCCACCCGCCTGGTCCTGGCGCCCGCGGGCATGAAAAACACGTACTTTCCCGGCACCGACCCGCGCATCGCCGGCCCGCACAACCGCGGCTACCAGGCGGTGAAGAAGACGGACGGGACGACGGAGCTGGTGGACGTCACCGAGTGGAACCAGGCGGACCGGTTCGCGGCCGGCGACATGATCTCCACGACCGCGGACCTGGAACGCCTCCTCACCTCGCTCTTCCGGGGCCGCATCGTCCCCCGGCCCCAACTGCGCGAGATGTTCACGGTCCCCGCGCACATCGACGGCGCCACCTACAGCGCGGGCCTCCAGCGCTTCGCGTACGAGGGGAAGGTCTACTGGCTCAAGTCGGGCGGCCGCTACGGCTACAACGCGCTGATCGCCGGCACCCGGAACCTCGACCGCACCCTCGTCTACTCGGTCAACTCCACCGACGCCAAGGGCGAGGGCATGAACCCGGTGGCCCAGCGCATCGCCATGGCCGCACTCAAGTGACGGCGCGGCAGCCTCACTCCGGCGAGCCCTCCGACGGCTCGACGGACGGGGTGGGCCGCGCCGCGGAGGAGGTGCCCGGTTCGCTCGCCGTGGTCGGTTCCGGCGAGGCGCTACGACCGTCGCTGCCGATGGTCGGGGCAGCGGTGCCGACGGGCGCAGTCGACGTCCGCGGATCCGGGGCCGGGGTCGAAGCCCCCTCGGTAGGGCGCTCGGTACCCGGTACGGGCGAGGGCGAGGCCGAGGGCGGGGGCACGGTGGACGGACCGCTCACCGACGGCGGTGCGAGCGGCACCACCGGGCGCGTGGGCGCGTCGGACGCCACCAGGCGCAACGGCAGCAGCACGGCGAGCGCGGCGATCGCGCAGGTCGCGCCGACCCCGGCCGCGGTACGCAGCAGCCGGCGGCGGACCGCGCCGCGGCGGATCTCCTCGTAACGGCCGGGCGGCGGGCCGAGGTGGCCGGGGACGGGCCCCAGGATGACGGTGAGGGGGTCGTCGGGGTCGAGGTCCGGTCCGTCGTCGAAGTCGTCAGTGGGTGTGATCAAGGCTTCTCCTCAGGTGGGCGCGGAGCAGTTCGCGGGCCGCGTGCAGGTCGGCCTTGACGGTTCCTTCCTTGCGCCCGGTCAGCACGGCCACCTCCCGGATCGGCATGTCAGCGTAGTAGTGCAGCAGGATCGGGACGCGCAGCCGGTCGGGCAGGGACTGCACGAGCAGCCGCACCGAGGGGTCGGCCGGCTCGGCGGGCGCGGCGACGGCGGCCTCGACGGTGGCCCGGCGCAGGGCCCGGCGCTCGCGTTCCAGCTTGCGCCAGTGGTCGCGGACCAGGTTGGCGGCGGTGACGAAGAGAAACCCCTGGGGCTCCGCGACGGCCGTCCAGCGGGCCCAGAGCCGGGTGAACGCCTCCGAGGCGATCTCGTGCGCCGTCTCGTCGTCGTCGACGAGACGGCGGCACCAGCCGGCGAGGCGCGGGTAGAGGGCGGCGAACAACTCGGACGCCGCCCTCTCACGGGACCGAGCAGGCCGTTTCAACGTTCTCCCGCGGGAGTCAGGGCGGCGAAGACGATCACGTTGTCGCGGTATCCGTCGCCGGAGCGCGGGCCGCCGCACGTGATGAGACGCAGTTCGGGGCGGTCCACGTTCCCGTAGACCTTTTCGGTCGGGAACTCCGCCTTGTCGACGGTCGTCACCTCGGTGACGGCGAACTCGGCCGTCGTGCCGTTCTCCAGACGCGCCCCGATCCGGTCGCCCCGGCGCAGCCGGTCGAGGTGCCGGAAGACACCGTCCCCGTAGCTGCCGACCGTGACATGGGCGAGGATCACCGACGGGCCGGTCTGTCCGGGCGTCGGTGAGTTCTCGTACCATCCCGCCCGGTCGTGCTCCTCGACCGGAGGCACGCCCACGGTGCCGTCGGCGGCCAGCCCCAGCCGCATGACCGGGGTGTCGACCTCGATCGCCGGAATCCGCAGCCCGACCGGCACCGAGCGCGCGAGGGGACGCGCCGCCCGGACGGAGGGAGCCGCGGAGGTGCCCGGCGTACGTGCGGCGCCGCCCGGGGCAGCCGGCTCGGCCGGATCGCCGGCACAGCCCGCGACCAGCGGCGCCGCCAGGGCCGAGAGGATCAGGGCGCGCCTGGAGAGCGGGCTCATGCGCCGGTCGCCCTCCGGCGCCGTACGACGTAGAAGCCGGTGCCGGCCGCCGCGGCCACCGCTGCCGCGCTGCCGCCGATCAGCCCGCCGCGGCTCTCGGACGGCTCCTCGACCCCGGTGTCGGCACCGCCCCGCGGCACCACACCGACCTGACTCGGAACGGCGGACGGAGCCGTGGTGGCATCGGCCGGGGCGGGGACCGTGCTCGCGTCGCCGCCCGCCTCGGTGGGGGCCGGTGTGGCGCTGCGGTCCGCGGTGGTGGCGCCGGGTGTCGGCGTCCCGCCGTCGGCCAGCGCGGGCGCCGCGCCCATCCACAGGGCGGTGCCCACAACTACCAGGGCGGCAAGGCCCGTTCGCGGCATGAGTCGCATGAATCGCTCTCTTTCCTCGGTCCGTTGACGGATCGAGCGAAGAGACGAGACAGCCGGGCAGTGGGTTGTAAAGAACTGGCAAAGTCCCGATCGGCAGCCCACGACCCCGGAAAGCCGCCGTCAGAGCCCCGCGATCGCGTTCCATCGCTTGGCGAACTCCAGGCGCTCCGTGGAGGTGATGTCACGTGCGATCGCGAGGTGTTTCCGCATCTCGGCGTCCGGGAAGATCAGCGGGTTCTCCGCGAGGGCGGCCGTCTCCTCGTCGTCGGAGTCGGCGAGGACCGCCTGTGCGGCGGGGACCGGGCAGACGTAGTTCACCCAGGCCGCGAGCTCGGCGGCGACCTCGGGCCGGTAGTAGTGGTCGATCAGCTTCTCGGCGTTCGCCTTGTGCCGGGCGAGGTTGGGAATCATCAGGGACTCCGCCCACAGCTCGGCGCCCTCCTCGGGCACGACGAAGCGGATGTCGGGGTTGTCGGCCTGGAGCTGGATGACGTCGCCCGAGTACGCCTGACAGGCCAGGACATCGCCGCTGACCAGGTCCTTGGTGTAGTCGTTGCCGGTGAAACGGCGTATCTGGCCGCGGCCGACCTGCTGCTCCACCTCGTCGCAGACCTGGTGGAAGTCGTCGGCCGTCCACTTCGTGACGTCCACGCCGTTGCCCTGCATCAGCAGCGCGAACGCCTCGTCCAGGCCGGACAGAAGCGTCACCCGCCCCTTGAGGTCGTCGGCCCACAGCTCCGAGACGCTGCGTATCTCCCGGCCCAGTTTCCGCCGGTTGTAGGCGATGCCCGTGATGCCGGACTGCCACGGCACGGTGCACGCGCGTCCGGGGTCGAAGGCGGGCGAACGCAGCAGCGGGTCGAGGTACTCGGTGACGTGGGGCTGCGCGGCCCGGTCCATCTCCTGCACCCAGCCGAGCCGGACGAAGCGGGCGCACATCCAGTCGCTGATGACGATCAGGTCGCGGCCGGTCTGCTGATGGTTCATCAGCGCGGGGCTGATCTTGCCGAAGAACTCGTCGTTGTCGTTGATCTCCTCGACGTAGTCGACGGCGATGCCCGTGCTCTCGCGGAAGGCGTCGAGCGTGGGCCGCCGGTCGGGGTCCTCGTCGTCGGTGTCGATGTAGAGCGGCCAGTTCGCCCAGGTCAGCCGCTTGTCGTCGGCGGAGAGGTCGGCCCCGGCGCGATCGCCCGGCCGTACGTACGCGGCGGGCACCCCGCAGCCGGCGAGCCCGCCGAGGGCGACGGTCCCCCCGAGCGCGCGCAGCAGGGAACGGCGGGACACGGCACGGGAGAGCGAGGGAGTCTGGGGCACGCCGTCAGCATGCCGTGGGGCCCCGCACGGAACAATCGACGCTGCGTCAACCACATCGCACCCGACCCGACACCCTGTCGATCACCGGTCCGGCAAACGGCGAACGGAACGGCCCCCGGTCCAAGAACCGAGGGCCGAACTCCCCAAGGGGCACGCAAAACCACACGCCCACCCGAACCCCCTAGGGGCGCGGGGAACTGCGCGACCAGCCACAGCGCACCCGCACCCGCACCCACACCCGTACCGCACAGCACAGCACAGCACAGCACAGCACAGCACAGCACCGCACCTACAGAGCGGACCCCGCAGACTGAACCCGCCCCACCCAGCGGAGCGTCACG